>NZ_JBSGDD010000110.1:0-20162 GCF_053602195.1 Kitasatospora sp. NPDC004531
GCCAGGAACACGCCGCCGACCACTATCGCGCCGCCGAGCAGGATCGGCCAGGTCAGGGCCTCGGACAGGAACAGCCAACCTAGGTGCTCCCGGCGGGGCCGCGGACGCGGACCGGGCGGTGGTTCCCACCCAGGGCGGCACCCTGCCGCGGCGGGTCAACCGCCGTGGCAGCGCCCCGCCGCAGCAGACCGCGCCCCGGGCCGAGGAGCAGCCCGCGCCGCCGCCGCGCTGTGCGCGCGAGGCGCAGACGTTCATGTCGATGTTCCAGGCCGGGACCGCCAGCGGCCGTTCGGCCGCCCAGCAGGACCGGCGGCCCGAGGGCCGCCACGACGAATTCCCCGCTTCCCCCCAACTTCCCCAGCGCACGGGAGACTCCCATGACCACAACCCCTGATCTCGGCTGGCTGCTGACCGACATCGTCGCCGTCCCGGAGGTCCAGCACGCCGTCGTGGTGTCCAACGACGGCCTGGAGATGGGCCGCAGCCCGAAGATCGGCCGGGACGACGCCGAGCGGCTGGCCGCCGCCTGCTCCGGACTGCAGTCGCTGTCCCGGGGCGTGGCGCAGGGCTTCGGCGACGGACCGACCCGGCAGATCATCATCGAGTTCGGCGGCGGGTACCTGTTCGTGGTCGCCGCCGGCGCCGGGACCCACCTGGCGGTGCTGGCCGGCGAGGCGGTGGACGCGGGCCTGGTGGCGTACCAGATGCAGACCCTGGTCGAGCGGATCGGCAGCCACCTGACCGCCGCGCCGCGGCAGGAGCACGCCGGCGCCGGGGACGTGCGGTGAGGCGGGGGCCGGTTCGGCCTTACGTGATCACCGGGGGCCGCAGCCGGGCCAGCCGCAACGTGCTGGAGTTCGAGAGCCTGGTGCGGACCGTGCCGGGGGCCGCGGTCGACCGCACGGCCTTGAACCGCGAGCAGCAGTCGATCCTGGCGCTGTGCCGGGAGCTGCTCTCGATAGCCGAGGTGGCCGCCCACCTCGGCCTGCCGATCAGTGTGCTGAAGGTGCTGGTCGGCGATCTTCTGGACCTCGGGGCCGTGCAGGTCCTGCCGCCGGTGCGGCAGGCCGAGCAGGTTCCGCTCGCACTGCTGGAGGAGGTGCTGGTTGGCCTCCGCCAGCTCCGTTGAGCCGACCTACCTGCCGTCCACCGTCCAGGGGGCGGTGAAGATCCTGGTCACCGGCCCGTTCGGGGTCGGCAAGACCACGCTGGTCGGTGCGCTGAGCGAGATCGCTCCGCTGCGCACCGAGGAGACCATGACCGCGGCCGGCGCCGCGGTGGACGACCTGACGGGCCGTCCGACGAAGACCACCACCACGGTGGCGCTGGACTTCGGCCGGATCACCCTCAGCCGGCACCTGGCGCTGTACCTGTTCGGCACGCCCGGCCAGCAGCGGTTCTGGCCGCTGTGGGAGGACCTGTCGCGCGGCGCGCTCGGCGCGATCGCGCTGGTGGACTCCCGCCGGATCGAGGAGTCCTTCGACGTCCTCGGCCTGCTGGAGGAGCAGCGCATCCCGTTCGCGGTGGCGGTCAACGTCTTCCCGGACACCCCTGCCTACCCGGACGCGGAACTGCGGGCCGCCCTCGACCTGCTGCCCGAGGTGCCGATCCTGACCTGCGACGTCCGCGACCCGGACGCCGCGCACCGGCTGCTGATCGACTTCGTGGACCACCTGCGGTCCACCGCCCTGGAGCTGCCATGACCGTCCCCGACCACCGGGCGGCCGCCACTGCCGGCTGCCCGTACACCCGCGCCCAGGGCTCGCCGCTGTACGGGGCGGCGGTCGCCGAGAACCCGCACAGCCTGTACGCCCGGCTGCGGGCCCAGCACGGCCCGGTCGCGCCGATCGAGCTGGAGCCCGGGGTGGAGGCCTGGCTGGTCATCGGCTACCAGGAGATGCTCGAACTGACCCGCAACGAGGCGCTGTTCTCCAAGGACTCGCGGCGCTGGCGGGTGCAGCAGGAGGGCCGGCTGCGGGCCGACTCGCACCTGATCCCGATGACCATGTGGCGGCCCACCCTGCAGAGCATGGACGGCGCCGCCCACCACCGGCTGTCCAGCGCGGTCGCCGACACGCTCGCGCGGATCGACCACCAGCAGCTGCGGCAGACCACCGAGGAGGCCGCGCTCGCGCTGATCGAGAGCTGGGGTCCGGACGGCACCGCCGACCTGGTCGCCCAGTTCACCAAGCGGCTGCCGCTGCTGGTCTTCACCCGGCTGCTCGGGCTGCCCTCCGAGGACGGCCCGCGCCTGGTCGGGCTGATCACCGCCCTGGTCGACAGCAGCAAGGACTCGCAGCGCGCCGCCGCCGAGTTCTTCGGCCTGCTGATGGACCTGGTGGTCGACCGCCGCGCCCGGCCCGGCGCCGACCTGGTGTCCTGGCTGCTGGCGCACCCGGCCGCGCTCAGCGACGAGGAGATGGTGCACAACCTGATGGTGATGCTGGTGGCCGGCAACGAGTCGTCCATCAACTGGATCGGCAACACGGTGCGGCTGCTGCTCACCGACCGGCGCTTCCGCACCACGCTGACCGGCGGCCGGGCCACCGTCTCGGACGCCCTCGACGAGGTGCTGTGGCGCGACCCGCCGGTGCAGAACTTCCCCGGCCGGTGGGCGGTCTCCGACACCGTGCTGGGCGGCCAGTACATCAGCGCCGGCGACATGCTGGTGCTCGGCCTGGCCGGTGCCAACGACGACCCGGCCGCGCACGGCCCCGACGGCATCGCCGGCAACCGGGCGCACCTCGCCTGGGGCGCCGGCCGGCACGTCTGCCCCGCGCAGGACCCGGCCCGGCTGATCGCCGAGACCGCCGTCGAGACCCTGCTGCACTGCCTTCCCGATCTCCAACTCGCCATTCCTGCCCACGAGTTGACCTGGCGTCCGTCGCCCTGGTCGCGCGCCCTGGTCAGCCTGCCGGTGCTGTACAGCGCCTTCGTCCCGCCCCGCCCCGAATCGCCCGAGAGGACCGCATGGACACCACCGCAGACCAGCTCCAGCCCGTCAGACTCGACCCCCTCGGGGCCGACCAGCACGCCGAGAACCGACGACTCCGCGACAACGGGCCGGCGACACTGGTGGAGCTCCCTGGTGGAGTGGTGGTCTGGGCGATAACCCACCACGACACCCTGCAGGAGCTGCTCGCGGACCCACGGGTCGGCAAGAACGCCAAGCACTGGAACCTCTACCAGGAGGGCCGGCTGCCCGAGGGCTGGCCGCTGATGACCTTCATCACCGTGCCCGGCATGACCACCTCGGACGGCGCCGACCACCGCCGCCTGCGCGGCCTGGTCTCGCAGGCGCTCACCCCGCGCCGAATAGCCGAGCTGGCCCCCGCCATCGAACAGCGGGTCGCCCGCCTGCTGGACGGCGTCGCCGCCCTCGACGGCGACTTCGACCTGCGCACCCACTTCGCCTACCCGCTGCCCATGCAGGTGATCGGCGAACTCCTCGGCCTCGCCGAGGAGCAGCAGGACCTGCTGCACGAGCTCTCCAACACCCTGGTCAGCTCCTCCGCCACCCCCGGCGCGGGCGCGGCCGCCGCCCGCGACCTGGCCGGGCTGCTCGCCCAGGTCGCCGCCGCGAAGCGGGCCGAGCCCGCGGACGACCTGACCACGGCGCTGATCGCCGCCCGCGAGGAGCAGGACCGGCTCAGCGAGGCCGAACTCATCGGCATCCTGATGCAGCTGGTGGTGGCCGGCCACGAGACCACCCTCAACCTGATCTGCAACGCGGTGCGGGCCCTGCTCACCCACCCCGACCAGCTGGCGCTGGTCCTCGACGGCACCGTCACCTGGTCCGCCGTCGTCGAGGAGACGCTGCGCTACGACGGGCCGGTCGGCCAGTTCCCGATGCGCTACGCGCTGGAGGACATCCAGGTCGGCGACGTGCTGATCCGCCGCGGCGAGGCCATGCTCGCCTCCTACGCGGCGGCCGGCCGCGACGACGCCCACTACCAGGACGCCGACCGCTTCGACCTCACCCGGCCCAACAACCGGCACCTCGCGCTCGGCCACGGCCCGCACTTCTGCATCGGCTCCTCGCTGGCCCGCCTGGAGGCGGAGACGGCGCTGCGCGAGCTGTTCGCCCGCCACCCCGGCCTGCGGCTCGCCGACGGCGCGGACCCGCGGCCGATCGCCTCCTTCGTCAGCAACAGCGTCAGCACCCTGCTGGTCCGCACCTCCTGACGCCCCCGGGGCCGCCCCCGCCAGGTCGAGCTACGTGACCGGGCGGGGGCGGCCCTCGTTGCACCAGCCATGAAGAAGCTCACCGCACTCGCCGCCCTCTCCCTCGCCGGCCTCGCCCTCGGCACCGCCCCGGCCTCCGCCACCACCCCGATCGTCCAGGTCAGCGGCCTCGACGAAGTCCACGGCCTGGACACCGGCTACCTCGACGGCATGCCCCCCACCTCCGAGCTCTGCCACCGCGACCTCGCCAACTACCCGATCGTGGGCGAGACGCTGGACCGGGAGACGCGGGTGTGCGAGACGCTCGGCGCGACGTTCGACCGGAGGTAGAAAGAGCGCACTGACAGGCCAAGGTCGCGATCACGTGCAGCTCATTGTCCTGAGTCGCGATCTTGCCGTCGGTCACGTTCCCCTTCGCGCAGTTCCCCGCGCCCCTGGTTGCGCGCTCCTTTATCGTGCCAAATGTCCGATTCTTCGTGGCGTGAGGTGATCCCGTGGGCAGCGTGGCCGACCAGATGGTGGAAGTGCTTCAGCAGGCGGGGGTCGAGCGGGTCTACGGGGTGGTGGGGGACAGTCTGAATCCGGTGGTGGACGCGATCCGGCGGGCGGAGGGGATCTCCTGGGTGCACGTCAGGAACGAGGAGGCGGGGGCGTTCGCGGCGGCGGCGGAGGCCGAGCTGACGGGGCGGCTGGCGGTGTGCGCGGGAAGTTGCGGGCCGGGGAACACGCACCTGATCCAGGGGTTGTACGACGCGCACCGCAGCGGGGTGCCGGTGCTGGCGCTGGCGTCGCACATTCCGTCGGCGCAGATCGGGACGGGGTTCTTCCAGGAGACGCACCCGGAGCGGGTGTTCACCGATTGCAGCGGGTGGTGCGAACTGCTGTCGAATCCGGCGCAGTTGCCGCGGCTGCTGCGAGTGGGCATCCAGCACGCGCTGGGCGGCCGGGGCGTCTCGGTGCTGGCGTTCCCGGGTGACATCGCGGCGCTGAACGCGCCCGCCCCGACGGGCCGTTCGACGTTCCTGACCGAGCAGGCCGTCGCCGCGCCACCGTGGTCGCAGGTGCAGGCGCTCGCGGAGGCGCTGAACGCGGCGCGGACGGTGGCGGTGTTCGCGGGCGCGGGGGTGCGGGGCGCGCACGAGGAGGTGATGAAGCTGGCGGGCGTGCTGCAGGCGCCGGTCGGGCATTCGCTGCGCGGCAAGGAGTGGATCCAGTTCGACAACCCGTACGACGTCGGGATGAGCGGCCTGCTCGGCTACGGCGCGTGCCACGAGGCTTTGCACGAGGCCGAGTTGGTGCTGCTGCTGGGCACCGACTTCCCGTACGACTCGTTCCTGCCGCAGGCCCGCACCGTGCAGGTGGACCACGACGCGACCCGGCTGGGCCGGCGGACGGCGTTGGAGCTGGCGGTGCACGGGGACGTCGCGGCGACGCTGCGCGCGGTGCTGCCGCTGCTGGAGCAGAAGAGCGACCGGTCGTTCCTGGACGGCATGCTGACCCGGCACTACCGGGCGCTGGAGACGGTGGTCGGGGCGTACACCAAGGGCATCGAGAAGCACCGGCCGATCCATCCGGAGTACGTGGCGTCGGTGCTGGACGAGGTGGCGGCGGACGACGCGGTGTTCACGGTGGACACCGGCATGAACAACGTCTGGGCGGCGCGCTATCTGACGCCGAACGGCCGGCGGCGGGTGATCGGCTCGTTCCTGCACGGCTCGATGGCGAACGCGCTGCCGCACGCGATCGGGGCCCAATTCGCGTTCCCTGGGCGGCAGGTGGTGTCGATGTCGGGGGACGGCGGGCTCGGCATGCTGCTGGGCGAGCTGTTGACGGTGACGAAGCACAAGCTGCCGGTGAAGACGGTGGTGTTCAACAACGGGGCGCTCGGGATGATCAAGCTGGAGATGTTGGTCTCCGGCTATCCGGAGTTCGAGATCGACAACGGCGACGTGGACTACGCGGCGATCGCCCGGGCGTGCGGCATCCCGGCGAAGCGGGTGACCGATCCGGCGAAGGTCCGGGAGGTGCTGGCGGACGCCCTGGAGCGGCCGGGCCCGGCGCTGGTGGACGTGGTCACCGACCCGAACGCGCTGTCCATCCCGCCGCGGATCACCGCCGCCCAGCTGAAGGGCTTCGCGCTGGCGGCCGGGCGGACGGTGCTGAGCGGCGGCGTGGGCCGGATGGTCGATCTGGCGCGGTCCAACCTGCGCAACGTGCCGCGCCCGTGAACCCGCGCCCGGCGGGCGGATAAGGGCGGGGAGACTGGGAAAAAACAAGGGGGATCCGACCCGTTTGCCTGTGGGGCAAGTTTGTTGCCCGTGAGGCACAAAGGGTGTGGACTGGAGCCATGACAGACAGTCCACCGGTCGACGAGCAGGAGGTCGCGGGCCTCGGCGCGCGCCTGCGGGAACAGCGGGTCTCCAGCCGGCTCACGCTGGAGGCCGCGGCGGCCCGAGTCGGCCTGTCGCCAGCCTACTTGTCGCGCCTGGAGACCGGGCGCCGACAGCCGTCGCTGCCGGTGCTGCTCGGCCTGGCCCGGGCGTACGGGACAAGCGTGTCCGGGCTGCTCGGCGAGCAGGTCGCCGAGCCGGACCCGGTGATCCGCGGCGGTGTGGTCGAGCCGGGCCGGGCCGGCGGCTGGGGGTACCGGCGGGCCGGCGCCCCGGGCCGGGCCATGCAGGCGCTGCGGGTGCACGTCCCGCCGAGCTCGCAGGACGCCGTGGTGCGGGTGCACCCCGGCGAGGAGTGGCTGTACGTCACCAAGGGCCGGATGAAGCTCACCCTGGGCGACCGGGTGCACCTGCTCGGCGAGGGCGACTCCGCCCACTTCGACTCGATGACGCCGCACTGCATCGCCGCCGACTCCGACACCGGCCTCGACCTGATCTTCGTCCACACCCTGCTGCAGAGCCCCACCGGCGACCTGTGCCTCGGCGACGCCCCGCGCCTGTAGCCCCCGAACCCGTCCGCCACCACCGTCAGGAGACCGCCATGGCCGACACCAAGCCCGAAATCCCGCAGTACAAGGAGACCTTCGACGCGGGCTACCGCGCCTCGAACCGGGTGTGGATCCGGGTGTGGATCTACATCGTGTCGGGCCACGGCTTCGTGGGCTTCCTGTTCCTGCTGTTCTACGTGGGCAGCCGCAACCACTGACCGGGCCGGTCAGGGCCCGAGCACGGCGCACAGCGCGTCCAGGGCGGCCTCGAAGGCGTGGTCGGGCGGCGTACCGTAGCCGATCACCAGCGCCGGGGGCCACCGCGGCGGGCGGTGCACGCCCTCGGCCCGGCTCCACCCCAGGGTGTGCACCCGCACGCCCGCCCGCAGCGCCCGGGCCCGGAGCTCGTCCTCGCCCGGGGAGTCGGCGGGCAGTTCCAGGATGGCGTGCAGGCCCGCGCTGATCCCCGTCACCCGTACCCGCGGGCAGCGCTCGGCGAGCACCTCGACCAGCCGGTCGCGGCGCCGGCGCAGCAGTTGGCGGCTGCGCCGGATGTGCCGGTCGTAGCCGCCGGACTCGATCAGCTCGGCCAGGGTCAGCTGCTCCAGGGCGCCGCTCTGCCCGTCCGCGAGCTGCTTGTGCCGCATCACCGGCGCCACCAGCTCGGCCGGCAGCGCCAGCCAGGCCAGCCGGACGCCCGGCGCCAGCGACTTGGACGCGGTGCCCGCGTACACCACGCGTTCCGGGTCCAGCGCCTGCATCGCCCCGATGGCGTGCCGGTCGTAGCGGAACTCGCCGTCGTAGTCGTCCTCCAGCAGGTAGCCGCCGACCTGCCGCGCCCAGTCCACCGCCTGCGCCCGCCGCGCCGCCCGCAGCGGCATCCCGGTGGGGAACTGGTGGGCGGGTGTCAGCAGCGCCAACCCGGCGTCCGTGGCGGCCAGTTCGGCGGTCGCCGCGCCGCCGTCGTCGAGCCGCAGCGGGCGCAGCGCCAGCCCGTGCGCGGCCAGCACCGCGTGCTGCGGCGGCAGCCCGTACGCCTCCACCGCGACCGACCGCAGCCCCTGCTCGCGCAGCGCCGCGCACACCAGGCCGAGGCCCTGCTGCACGCCCGAGCAGATCAGCAGCCGCTCCGGATCGGTGCGCACGCCGCGGGCCCGGGCCAGGTAGCCCGCGAGCGCGCGGCGCAGCTCGATCCGGCCGCGCGGGTCGCCGTACCCGAGCGCGTCGTGCGGGGCCGTCGCCAGCGCCCGGCGGGCCGCCGCGAGCCACGCTCCGCGCGGGAAGCGGCTCAGGTCGGGCGAGCCCGGCTTCAGGTCGTACCGCAGCGGCGGCGGCTGCCGCAGGCCCGGCGGCGGGGCGTACCCGGCCGGCTGCGGGCCGCGTTCGGCGACCACCGTGCCGGACCCCTGGCGGGACATCAGCCAGCCCTCCGCGACGAGTTGGGTGTACGCCTCGGCGACGGTGTTGCGGGCGATCCCCAGGTCCGTCGCCAGCGCCCTCGACGACGGCAGCCGGGTGCCCGCGACGAGCCGTCCGTCGCGCACGGCGGTGCGCAGCGCGTCCTCCAGCGCGGCGCGCAGCCCGAGGCCGCGGGCCCGGCCGGCGGTCAGGTCCAGGTGCAGGTCACCACCGAAAGTGGCCCAGGAACTCATCCCCCAAATGAACCACACCGCCGGGACAACTCCCGCCTAGCGTGGACCGCATGACCGACCAGGACACCGTTCCCGCCCCCGCCCAGCGCCTCGCCTTCGCCCGCGTCGCCCCCGAGTTCCACCGCGACCTGATCGCCCTCTACCGCGTCGCCAAGGCCGGCCTCGACGACCCCGTCGTCACCGAACTGGTCAACCTGCGCGCCTCCCAGATCAACGGCTGCTCGTACTGCCTCGACGCCCACTCCCGCGACGCCGTCCGCATCGGCGAGGCCGAGCACCGCCTCCACACCCTCTCGGCCTGGCACGAGACCCCGTTCTTCACCGCCCGCGAGCGCGCGGCGCTGGCCCTCACCGAGGCGATCACGCTGGTCGCTTCGACCCACGTGCCGGACGACGTCTTCGACGAGGCGGCGAAGCACTTCTCCGAGACCGAACTCGCCCACCTGATCGGCCAGATCACGGTGATCAACGCCCTCAACCGCGTAGGGGTCTCCACCCGCATGTCCCCACCGGCACGGTAAGCACAACCAGGGGCGCGAGGAACTGCGCGAAGGGGAACGCACACGTCGGAAAGATCGCGACGCAGGACAGTGACCTGCACGTGATCGCGACCTTGCGGACGTGATTTGCGCTTGTCGCGCAGTTCCCCGCGCCCCCGTCTTCGCACCCTCTCGCTTGCTCACGCCCTCGGGTGGCGAGATCGTGGGGGGTGAGGTGAGTTGCGATGGCCGAAATCGCCCTGCAGGTCGATGTCGCGGCGTCGCGGGAGCGGTTGTTGGCGGCGTTGGACACCCGTGAGGGGTTGACGTCCTGGTGGAGCACGGGGATCGAGCGGGACGGCGAGGACCTGCTCGTGACGGTGCCGGACGCGCCGGAGGCGGTGCGGCTGCGGCGGGAGCGGGCGGACCTGGACCGGGTGGGGTGGCGGAGTGTGGGGGTGTATCCGCCGAGTTGGCAGGGCACGACGGTGACGTGGGACATGTTCGATCATCCGGACGGTTCGCGGCGCACGCTGTTGCTGCTGCGCCATCTCGGGTGGTCGCCGGACGCGCTGGCGTCGGTGCCGGCCGCGGCGGGCGGCTGGGCGGAGGCGATCGTGCGGTTGAAGGATTTCGCGCAGAGCGGCCGTCCGCAGCCGCTGTTCGTGCCGGTGGGCCATCCGCGGCCGGGGGTGCACGCGGTGGGTGAGTGAGCGCGACGCGCCGTTTCCCGGCGATGACCGGCATGGAGTGGCGGCGGCGGGTGAGACTTGCTGCATGTTGGGACTTCCGGACCGCATCAACGCTTTCCTGTTCGACCTGGACGGGGTGCTGACCCAGACCGCGAAGGTGCACGCGGCCGCGTGGAAGGACATGTTCGACTCCTTCCTGCGGGCCGAATCGGCGCGCACCGGCGGGGAGTTCGTCCCCTTCGATCCGGTCGGCGACTACGACCGGTACGTGGACGGCCGTCCCCGGCTGGACGGCACGCGGCAGTTCCTGGCCTCGCGCGGCATCGACGTGCCGGAGGGCGGGCCGGACGATCCGCCGGGGTCGCGGACGGTCAACGGGCTGTCGGCGGCGAAGAACGACACCGTGCTGCGGTTGATCCGCGAGCAGGGCGTGCAGCCGTACCCGGGCTCGGTGGCGTACCTGCACCGGCTGCGGGAGCTGGGGCTGCCGCGCGCGGTGGTCTCGTCCAGCGCGAACTGCCGGGACGTGCTGCGGGCCGCCGGGATCGACGACCTGTTCGACGTGGTGGTGGACGGGATCTCCGCGGCCCGCGACCACCTGGCGGGCAAGCCCGCGCCGGACACGTTCCTGTCCGCCGCCGCGCAGTTGGGCGTCGCCCCGGAGCACGCGGCGGTGTTCGAGGACGCGTTGGCGGGCGTCGCGGCGGGCCGGGCGGGCGGGTTCGGGACGGTGGTGGGGGTGAACCGGACCGGGCAGGCGGCGGCGTTGCGGGAGCACGGGGCGGACGTGGTGGTGGACGACCTGTCGGAGCTGCTCGGGGAGCGCGGATGAGCCCGTCCGAGGCGTTCACGGTCGATCCCTGGGGGATCAGCGAGCACGGTCTCGACCTGCCCGGGCAGGCCCGCGCGGAGTCGGTGTTCGCGCTGTCCAACGGCCACATCGGCCTGCGCGGCAACCTGGACGAGGGCGAGCCGCACGGCCTGCCCGGCACCTACCTGAACGGCGTGTTCGAGCTGCGTCCGCTGCCGTACGCGGAGAGCGGCTACGGCTTCCCGGAGTCCGGGCAGAGCGTCATCAACGTCACCAACGGCAAGCTGATCCGGCTGCTGGTCGACGACGAGCCGTTCGACCTGCGGTACGGCGAACTGCGCAGCCACCGCAGGAGTCTGGACTTCCGGGACGGCATGCTGCGCCGGGCGGCCGAGTGGACCTCGCCGGCCGGGCGGACGGTGCGGGTGTCCTCGCGGCGCATGGTGTCGCTGACCCAGCGGGCGGTGTGCGCGATCGACTACACGGTGGAGGCCGTGGACGGCCCGGTGCGGATCGTGCTCCAGTCCGAGCTGGTGGCCAACGAGCAGCTGCCGGGCGGCGGGGACGGCGATCCGCGCGCGGCGGCCGTGCTGGAGGCCCCGCTGGCGGCCGAGTTGCGGCACGCGAGCGGCACGAAGGGCGTGCTGGTGCACCGGACCCGGTTCTCCGGGCTGCGGGTGGCGGCCGGCATCGACCACGTGATCGACGGGCCGGAGCGGATCGACGTCGCCGCCGAGTGCTCCGACGACCAGGCCCGGGTCACCGTCACCACGGTGCTGAACGCCGGGCAGAAGCTGCGCCTGGTGAAGTTCGTGGCGTACGGCTGGTCGGCGACCCGCTCGCTGCCCGCCGTCCGCGACCAGGTGGAGGCGGCGCTGACCGCCGCCCGGTACACCGGCTGGGACGGCCTGGTGGCCGAGCAGAAGGAGTTCCTGGGCAGGTTCTGGGGCGACAACGACGTCGAGATCGAGGGCGACGTCGAACTCCAGCAGGCCGTCCGGTTCGCGCTGTTCCACGTGTTGCAGGCCGGCGCGCGGAGCGAGGAACGGGCCATCCCCGCCAAGGGGTTGACCGGCCCGGGCTACGACGGGCACTCGTTCTGGGACACCGAGACCTTCGTGCTGCCGGTGCTCACCTACTGCCTGCCGGAGGCCGTCAAGCAGGCGCTGCGCTGGCGGCACACCACGCTGCCGATGGCGCGCGAGCGGGCGGTCCAACTCGGCCTGGCCGGCGCGGTGTTCCCGTGGCGGACGATCCGCGGCGAGGAGTGCTCCGGGTACTGGCCGGCCGGCACCGCCGCGTTCCACATCGGGGCGGACATCGCGGCCGCCGTGGTCCGCTACGTGCGGGCCAGCGGCGACACCGACTTCGAACGCACCCACGGCCTGGAGCTGCTGGTGGAGACCGCCCGGATGTGGCGCTCGCTCGGCCACCACGACGCCAAGGGCAACTTCCGGATCGAGGGCGTCACCGGCCCCGACGAGTACAGCGCCGTCGCCGACAACAACGTCTTCACCAACCTGATGGCGCAGTCCAACCTGTGGAACGCCGCCGCCACCGCGCTCAAGTACCTGCACGAGGCCTCGCTGCTCGGCGTGGACACCGAGGAGGCCGCCGCCTGGCGGGACGCCGCCGACAAGATGTTCGTCCCGTACGACGAGCAGCTCGGCGTGCACCCGCAGGCGGACGGCTTCACCGACCACCAGGTGTGGGACTTCGGCGCGACGCCGCCGGAGAAGTACCCGCTGCTGCTGCACTACCCGTACTTCGACCTGTACCGGAAGCAGGTCGTCAAGCAGGCCGACCTGGTGCTCGCCATGCAGGTCCGGGGCGACGTCTTCACGGCCGAGCAGAAGGCCCGCAACTTCGCGTACTACGAGAGCATGACGGTCCGCGACTCCTCGCTGTCCGCGTGCACCCAGGCCGTCATCGCCGCCGAGGTCGGCCAGCTCGACCTGGCCTACGACTACACCGCCGAAGCCGCCCTGATGGACCTGCACGACCTCGGCGGCAACACCCGCGACGGCCTGCACATGGCCTCGCTGGCCGGCGCCTGCATCGCCCTGGTGGCGGGCTTCGGCGGCCTGCGCGACCACGGCGACCAGCTGTCCTTCCGGCCCCGGCTGCCCGCCGGGCTGCAACGGCTGTGCTTCTCGATGAGCGTGCGCGAGCACCTGCTGCGGGTCGACATCACCCACTCCACCACCACCTACACGCTGCGCCGGGGCAGCGTGCTGACCGTCCTGCACGACGACGAGCCGCTGCGGGTCGAACCCGGCAAGCCCGTCAGCCGCCCCACCGCCAGGATCAGCGCCCCCGCCGAACGCCCCACCCAGCCGCCCGGCCGCGAACCGGCCCGGCGGCACAGCCAGGCCGGGGTCCAGGCCGGCGCCCTCGGCCATCTACCGGCCGAGTGACGGAGGCATAAAAGGCTGACGCAGCGTCAACACTCCCTGTACGAACCGTGACCGGCCGTGCAGGGAGCTCCAGGCGCGCCACCGGTCCGCAGCCCGACCGGAGGCCCGTCCGTGCGCACCACCGCCCTCACCGCCGCCGCCCTGCTCGCCACCACCCTCACCGCCGCCACCGCCACCCACGCCGACGCGCGCGACCACCACCGCACCGCCCGCTGGGTGCACAGCTGCGCCCGGCCCGCCGAGGCCGACACCGTCGCCTGCCACGCCCTGCGGGTCGTCCGCCCCGCCGCCGACCAGCAGGGCTACGGCCCCGCCGACCTGCGCTCCGCCTACGGGCTGCCCGCCGACGGCGGCGCCGGCACCACCGTCGCCATCGTCGACGCCTAC
Organism: Kitasatospora sp. NPDC004531; assembly: GCF_053602195.1. Taxonomy (NCBI): domain Bacteria; kingdom Bacillati; phylum Actinomycetota; class Actinomycetes; order Kitasatosporales; family Streptomycetaceae; genus Kitasatospora; species Kitasatospora sp. NPDC004531. The sequence goes on from NZ_JBSGDD010000110.1 coordinate 13,562, forward strand.
GACCACCCGAAGGCGGAGTCCGACCTCGGCGTCTACCGCAACTACTACGGGCTGCCGTCCTGCACCGCCGCCAGCGGCTGCTTCCGCAAGGTCGACCAGCGCGGCGGCAACCGGATCCCGCGCGCCGACAGCGCGTGGGCCGGCGAGACGGCGCTCGACCTCGCCATGGTCTCCGCCATCGCCCCGCGCGCCCGCCTGCTCCTGGTCGAGGCCGACAGCGCCGGCATGGCCGACCTCGGCACCGCCGTCAACACCGCCGTCTCGCTCGGCGCGAAGTTCGTCTCGATCAGCTGGGGCGGGCCGGAGAGCGTCAACTCCCCCACCTACGACACCCGTTACTTCGACCACCCCGGCGTCGCCATCGCCGTCGCCTCCGGGGACGGCGGCTACGGCGTGATCTTCCCGGCCTCCTCGCCGCACGTCACCGCGGTCGGCGGGACTTCGCTGCGTCCCAGCGGCGGCTCGCCGCGCGGCTGGACCGAGAGCGTCTGGTCCACCAGCTCCACCGAGGGCGCCGGCAGCGGCTGCTCCACCCGGCTCGCCAAGCCCACCTGGCAGAAGGACACCGGCTGCACCCGCCGCACCGTCGCCGACGTCGCCGCCGTCGCCGACCCCGCGACCGGCGTCGCCGTCTACCAGACCTACGGCGGCAACGGCTGGTACGTCTACGGGGGCACGTCGGCCGCCGCGCCGATCATCGCCGCGACCTACGCCCTGGCGGGCACGCCGGCGGTCGGGAGCCGGCCCGCGAGCTTCCCGTACGCGCACCCGGGGGCGCTCAACGACGTGGTGACCGGCGCGACGGCCTCGTGCCGGCCGGCGTACCTGTGCACGGCGGAACCGGGCTACGACGGGCCGACGGGGCTGGGGACGCCGCAGGGCGTCGGGGCGTTCCAGGGCTGAACCGGGCGACTGCCGGCCGGGTCGCGTCCACGTGCAGGTCATTGACGTGGACGGCCCGGCCGGCAGTCGTCTTCCGCTTCCGGCAGCCCCACGGCTCCGTGCTCGTGCCCCCCTCAGAGCTCGTCGTGCCACTCCGTGCTGAGCACCCCCATCTGGACCTGGTCGTGCCAGCTGCCGGCGCGGAAGACGGCTTCGCGGCGGCGGCCCTCCTCGGTGAAGCCGGCCCGGCGGTAGGCGGCGAGGGCGCGGGTGTTGTAGCCGTTGACGGTGAGTTCTATGCGGTGCAGGCCGAGTTCCTCGAAGCCGTAGCGGATGGTGGTGCGCAGCACGTCGGTGCCGAGGCCGCGGTCCTGGTGGGGCGGGCCGATGATGATGGCGAGGGTGGCGCAGCGGTCCTTGGGGGTGGCGCCGTAGAGGGTGACGTGGCCGGCCAGGTCCTCGGTGTCGAGGGTTTCGACGGAGAGGCCGAGGTCGGTGCCGGTGTTCTGGCTCCAGGCGCGGAACATGTCGGCGAGGCGGCCGTCGGGCTGGGGGTGGACGGGGCCGGCGAGCTGCTGGATGGCGAGGCCGGGTTCGCGCCACCAGGCGGTGAGTCGGGGGAGGTCGCTCTCGCGGAGTTCTCTGAGCCGGACGAGTCTGCCGGTGAGCGGGTCGTGGTCGAGGGTCATCGCGAACTCCTGTGCGGGGGAAGAACGGTGGGGCGCGTTCCATCCTTCCAGCGGGCCGGGTGGTGGGGGCTGTCCGCTACCGGACAGGATCGGGGAGAAGTTTTTGCGGGGAGGGATGAAACATCCTGGCCGGGCCGCGTCGTCATAGGGCGGATTCGGCGAGGGGAGAGGGAAACGTGGCCACAGCTCGACGGCGGGCCGCCCTGGAGGAGGAGTTCGTCGCGTTCGCGGCGGCCCGGTCCGGGCAGCTCTACCGGTCGGCGTACTTCCTCACCGGCGGGGACGCGCACCTGTCCGAGGATCTGGTGCAGGAGACGCTCGGTCAGATGTACGTCCAGTGGCACCGGCTGCACCGGCCGAGCTGGGCGGGGCGGATCGACAATCCGGCCGGGTACGCGCAGACGGTGCTGGTGCGGTCGTATCTGACGCATCAGCGGCGGCGCAGCAGCGGGGAGCGGCCGAGTCAGGTGCTGCCGGAGAAGGCGATGCACGGGCCGGACTCGGACCTGCGGTTGGCGTTGGTCGACGCGTTGAGCCAGCTGCCGCCCAGGGACCGCGCGGTGGTGGTGCTCCGGTACTGGGAGGACCGCAGCGTGGAGGAGACCGCGGCGATGGTGAAGGACAGTTCGGCGGCGGTGCGCACCCGGTGTTCGCGGGCGCTGGTGAAGCTGCGGGCGTTGTTGGGCGCGGAGCTGGCGGAGCTGGTGGCGCGGTGAGCGGGGAGTTCGGACCAGGGAGTGGTGAAGTGACGGGCGGGGACGGGGAGTTCGAGGTGCAGTTGGGGGCGGCCTTCGGGCAGGCGGGAGGTGGGCCGGGGCCGGAGGTGACGGCGCGGCTGGTGGACGGCGGGCTGGAGGTCGGGCGCCGGCGCAGGCGGGCCCGGCGGCGGGCGGCGCTGGTGGCGGGTGTGCTGACGGCGGTCGTGGCGGTGGGGGCGGGTGCGCTGGCGCTGCCGCGCGGGATTCCGGGGCTGCGGTCGGACGCGGTGGACGCGGCGCACTCGTCCGACTCGGCGGCGCCGTTGGAGCAGGGCGTGACGATCCTGCTGGTGGGGCTGGGGTCCAGCTTCGACGCCCAGGGCCGGCCGGTGCCCGCGGAGCTGTTGCAGGGCGATCTGCACACCGGGCGGGAGAACCGGGACGTGCCCGACACGATGATCCTGGTGCACATCCCGGCCGGTGGCGGCGAGGTCCGGCAGTTGTCGGTGCCGCGGGACGTGTCGGTGTCCGATGCGCGCGGGGCGACGACGTCCATCAACGCGCTGTACCCGCAGGCGGCGCTCGACGAGATGGACCGGCTGCGCGGTCACGGGCTGGCCGAGGACGAGCTGCGCCGGCGCGGCCGGGAGGCCGGGCGGGCCGCGCTGATCACCGCGATGGAGAAGCTGGCGGGGATGCGGGTGGACCACTACGCGGAGATCCCGATGGCCGGTCTGTACCGGACGGTGGAGGCGCTCGGCGGCGTGCCGGTCTGCCTGAGCAAGCCGGCCAAGGACGCCTGGAGCGGTGTCGATCTGCCCGCCGGCCGGCAGGAGTTGGGGCCGGCGCAGGCGCTGGCGTTCGTCCGGCAGCGGCACGGCATCGGTGACGGCTCGGACCTGCAGCGGACGGCCCGGGCGCAGGCGCTGCTGGCCGGGGTGCTGACGAAGCTGCGCACCGGCGGGGTGCTGACGGATCCGGCGAAGCTGTCGGCGTTGTACGACACGTTCTCCGACCAGTTGGTGACCGACAAGGGGTGGAGCCCGGTGGACTTCGTCCGCCAGGTGCCGGCGCTGGCGGCCGGGCAGGGCACCACCTCGACGCTGCCGGTCAGCCACCAGGGGCCGTACGTGGTGCCGGTGGAGGGGGCGGCCCGGCAGATCCTGCTCGATGCGGAGCCGGTCGTCCCGGCGCCGTCCTCGGCGCCGTCCGGGCTGCCGGCGTCCGAGGATCCCCGGCAGCATCATCCGATGCCGCTGGACGGGGTGCCCTGCGTGAGCTGATCAGTCGACGGCCGTCCACTTCCAGGGGCGGGGGCCGTGTTCGCCGCGCAGGCAGGCCAGGCGGTAGTGGGCCTGCGCGGCGTGGCGGCGGGGGTCGGCGGCGGCCTGTTGCAGGGCGTAGCAGGTGAGGCGGAGTTCGCGGATCGCGCGGAGCACCGGGTAGCCGGGCCATTCGGTGACGTCGGCGCCGTAGGCGGTGCAGAAGGCGGCGTAGCCGGGGGCGTCGAGGGTGCCGAAGGTGTCGTGGGCGACGGCGGTGGAGGTGAGGTCCCAGGCGGGCGGGCCGAGGGCGGTGCGTTCGAAGTCGAGCAGGTGGGCGGCGGTGGCGGTGACGGCCAGGTTGCCGCTCCAGGCGTCGCCGTGCACGACGGTCGACGGGCCGCGGGCGGGGGTGAGTTCGGCCCAGGCGGTGCGCAGGTCGGCGAGTCGGCCGTGCAGCCAGTCGCGGTGCGGGGCGCGGAGGGTGGTGGCGCCGTCGATCCGGGCGGGGAGGCGGACGAACGGGTCGATGGTGCCGAGTTCGGCGTCGGGCGGGGGCAGGCGGTGGAGCCGGCCGAGGGCGGCGGCGAGTTCGGGGGCGGTGGCGTGCCGGTGCGGGGGCAGCTCGTGCCAGAAGGTGACGGGGCGGCCGCGGACCAGCAATGGTCCGGGCGGCCGGTCGAGCGGGCGCACGGCCGGGACGCGGTGGCCGCGCAGCCATCGGGCGACCGTCAACTCCCGTGCGGCGACGGCTTCTTGACCGGGCCGGGCGATCCGGACGACGATCCGGCCGGGCAGTCGCCACAGGGTGTTCTCGCCGGCCCGGATCAGTTCCGCGCCGGCGCTCGGGCGGCCGATCGCGGCGCAGGCCTCGGCCAGCAGGCCGGCGGGGTTGCGGCAGTCCACGTACGGGCCTCGTTCCACTGGACGTGCGGGCCGCGGCCGGCGTGGCGCGGCGCTCCCGGTCAGTGTCCACCCTGCTTACCGGGCAACGGAATTCGGGGCCGGGCGGCTCCCGCCACTGGCCGCCCCTCGCCGATGGTCCAGACCACCCTTGCCTTTGGTCCAGACCTATTGACGCGCCCTGCCAGCGCTTTTACGATCCGGTCGGCACAGCCCCCACACTTGTCCCCCACCTCACCCAGAGCCGGGCGTCACGCCCCCACGCGCATGGTCATGCCCATGGCGCTCGGCGGGAAGGGAGCACCAGATGTTCCGTCGGAGCTCGCGCACGTCACGCCCGCAACGGGCGGGCGTGGAACGCGCAGTGCAGGTGATGCGGCCCGAACCCGGGCCGACCGTTCTCAAGCGCTCCCTCGCCGGAGTGTGCGCCGCCGCCGTGGTCGGCGCCGGCCTCGCCGTGGTCGGCTCGGTCACGGCCGCCGCCGACACCACCAACCTGGTGGCCAACTCCGGCTTCGAGGACGGGCTTTCCGGCTGGACCTGCTCCGGCGGCGCGACCGTCGGCAGCCCCGTCCACTCCGGCAGCTCCGCGCTCAAGGCCACCCCCACCGGCCAGGACAGCGCCCAGTGCAGCCAGACCATCAGCGTGCAGCCCAACTCCCAGTACACGCTGAGCGCGTACGTGCAGGGCAGCTACGTCTACCTGGGCGCCACCGGCAACGGGCTGAGCACCGCGCCGTCCACCTGGACCGCGGGCAACGCGTCCTACGGGCAGCTGTCGGTGGGCTTCACCACCGGGGCGACCACCACCTCGGTGACCGTCTACGTGCACGGCTGGTACGGGCAGCCCGCGTACTACGCGGACGACATCTCGCTGGCCGGCCCCGGCGGCAGCAGCCCCTCGCCGAGCGGCAGCCCGTCCGGCAGCCCGTCGTCGAGCCCGTCGAGCAGCCCCTCGTCGAGCCCGTCCTCCAGCCCGTCGAGCAGCCCCTCGTCCAGCCCCTCCAGCAGCCCGTCGTCCAGCCCCTCGGGCAGCTCCGGGCCGGGTGACGCGACCTGTCCGACCAAGCCCAAGCCGGCCGGGAAGGTGCTCCAGGGGTACTGGGAGAACTGGGACGGCGCGTCCAACGGCGTGCACCCCGGGATGGGGTGGACGCCGATCACCGACCCCCGGATGGCGCAGCACGGCTACAACGTCATCAACGCCGCGTTCCCGGTGATCCTGTCGGACGGCACCGTGCTGTGGCAGGACGGCATGGACGCGGGCGTGAAGGTCTCCACGCCCGCCGAGATGTGCCAGGCCAAGGCGGCCGGCGCGACCCTCCTGATGTCGATCGGCGGCGCGGCCGCGGGCATCGACCTGAGCTCCAGCACGGTCGCCGACCGGTTCGTCGCGACCGTGGTGCCGATCCTGAAGAAGTACAACTTCGACGGCATCGACATCGACATCGAGACCGGCCTGTCCGGCAGCGGCAGCATCGGCACGCTGTCCGCCTCGCAGTCCAACCTGATCCGCATCATCGACGGCGTACTGGCCCAGATGCCGGCCGGCTTCGGCCTGACCATGGCCCCGGAGACCGCGTACGTCACCGGCGGCAGCGTCACCTACGGCTCGATCTGGGGCGCCTACCTGCCGATCATCAAGAAGTACGTGGACAACGGCCGGCTGTGGTGGCTGAACATGCAGTACTACAACGGCTCGATGTACGGCTGCTCCGGCGACTCGTACTCGGCCGGCACCGTGCAGGGCTTCACCGCGCAGACCACCTGCCTGAACAACGGCATCACCATCCAGGGCACCACCATCAAGGTGCCCTACGACAAGCAGGTCCCGGGCCTGCCGGCGCAGTCCGGCGCGGGCGGCGGCTACATGGCGCCCAGCCTGGTCAGCCAGTCCTGGAACGCCTTCAACGGCCAACTGAAGGGCCTGATGGACTGGTCGATCAACTGGGACGGCTCGCGCGGCTGGACCTTCGGCGACAACGTCAAGGCGCTGCAGGGCCGCTGACGCACCACCGCACGACTCTGTCCACAGGCCTGTGGACAACGAGGTGAACCGGGCCGGGCCCCGGGGGCGCAGGACGCCCCCCCGCCCCCCGCGCGCGGTGGGGCCCGATTGGGGGGGTGTCCCCGCCCGGGGCGGGGTGGAGAGGGCTTAAAGGCACCG
>NZ_JBSGDD010000111.1:0-20111 GCF_053602195.1 Kitasatospora sp. NPDC004531
TGGAAGACGCCGAAGCCGAGCTGCGGCATCTCGACGCCGTTGTTGAGGGTGACGGTGGGAACGGTCATGGGGATCAAGCCTTCTCGGTGAGGGTGTAGTGGAGGGTCTGGGCGCGGATCAGGCCGTCGCGGAAGACGAAGGTGTCGACCCCGTCGGTGGCCTGTCGGGTGGCGGTGGCCGCGCTCCAGCGCAGGAACAGCAGGTCGTCGGCGAACAGCGGGGTGAGCTGCCAGTCGGCGTCGGGCAGTTCGGCGAGCAGCTGCCCGATGACCTGCTTGACACCGTCGCGGCCGGTGCGGACGCCGTCGGGCGTCAGGAGCACGGCGTCCTCGGTGTAGCTCTCGGCGATCAGGTCGAGGTCTCCGGTGGCCAGCCGCCTGCCGTGTTCGGCGAACACCTCCTGCGGGGTGCGGGCGGCGCTCACCGGCCGAGCTCCCGCAGCGGAGCGGTGGCGGGGGTGGTGCTCATGGTGCTTCTCCTGGGAGGAACGGGGTTCAGTGGTGGACGGGGACGGGCACGGGGGCCGCCGCGGGGGCCGCCTCGCGGCGCTCCAGGCCGGCCGAGACGAAGGCCAGCACCAGGGCGGAGCCGGCGAGCAGCGCGCCGACCCAGTTCGGGGCGGTGTAGCCGAGGCCGGCCGAGATGACGGCGCCGCCGAGCCACGCGGCGAGCGCGTTGCCCAGGTTGAAGGCGCCGATGTTGACGGCGGAGGCCAGCGTCGGCGCGCCGTGCGCCTGGTCGAGGACGCGCTTCTGCAGCGGCGGGACGGTCGCGAAGCCGAGCGCCCCGACGAGCAGCACGGTGGCCGCGGCGAGGATCATGTTGTGCGCGGTGAGGGTGAACAGGGCCAGCACGACGGCGAGTCCGCCGAGCGAGGTGTAGAGCATCGGCATCAGCCTGCGGTCGGCGAACCTGCCGCCGAGCAGGTTGCCGAGGAACATCCCGACGCCGAACAGGACCAGCAGCCAGGTCACGGCGCCGTCGGAGTACCCGGCGACCTCCGTCATCATCGGGGCGATGTAGGTGATCGCGGCGAACACACCACCGAAGCCGAGCACCGTCATCGCCATCGCCAGCAGGACCTGGGGGTTGCGGAACGCCGTGAGCTCGCGGCGCAGGTGGGCGCCCTCGGGGCGGGGCAGCGCGGGGACGAGATTGGCGATGCCGAGCAGTCCGACCACGCCGAGTGCGGCGACCACGGCGAAGGTGAAGCGCCAGCCGACGGCCTGCCCGATGTAGGTGCCGAGCGGCACGCCGACGATGTTGGCGATCGTCAGGCCGGTGAACATGGTGGCGATCGCGCCGGCCTTCTTGTTCGGGGCCACCAGGTCGGCGGCGACCACCGACCCGATGCCGAAGAACGCGCCGTGGGCGAGGGAGGCGACGATGCGGCCGGCGAGCATCGTGCCGAAGCCCGGTGCGAGGGCGGAGAGCAGGTTGCCCGCCACGAACAGGCCCATGAGGACCATGAGCATCGTCTTGCGGCCGACCCGGGTGCCGAGCACCGTCATCAGCGGGGCGCCGATGACGACGCCGATCGCGTAACCGGTGACCAGGAGTCCGGCGGAGGGGATGGACACCCCGAAGTCGCCGGCGATCTCGGGCAGCAGGCCCATGACCACGAACTCGGTCGTACCGATCCCGAAAGCCCCGATGGCCAGGGCGAGGAGCGCGAGTGGCATGGTGTGCTGCCCTCCGTACGATTGCTGTTGCGCCTTACGAGCCCCGACAATAGTTGCAGGCGCGGGCTATACGCAAATGCGGGCATTCGCTCGTCGCAGCGGGCCACCGGGCGGGCGCCTCAGCCGGCGAAGCCGCCCTCGGGCTTGATGATCTCCAGGTTGGTGCCGTCCGGATCGTTGAAGTAGGCGACCCTGGTGCCGAGCGCCGCCTCGGGCGTCACCTCGCCCGCGATGAACGTGTAGTCGTCGCCCAGGAAGGCGTAACCGGCCTCCTTCATCCGCCGGTACACCGCGTCGAAGTCGTCCACCCGCAGGCACAGGTGCATCGAGCCCGGACGGTTGGCGACGCCCCTGGTGGGCTCGCCCCGCGGGTTGCGGAACTCGATGAGGTCGATGCCGAGGCTGTTGTCGAGGTTGATCGTGGCGTAGCGCAGCTCCGCGGTCGGCAGGCCCTGCGAGCCGCCGAACGGCACGCTGTGCATGGTTCCCGAAGCGACGGGCTCGCGCCCGGTGAGCGCCCGGTAGAACGCGATCGAGGCGTCCAGGTCCGACACCGAGATTCCGACGTGGGCCGCCCGGGTGAGGTTCATCGGGGTACTGGAGACGGTCATGGCGATTCCCTTCACTGCCCTTCGTTTCCCTTCGCCCCGCGCCGCGCGCGACGGCGGGCCGCCGCACGGGCCCGGGGCGGGCTCCTGAGGAGCCGACTGCAACCGATCCTCCGGACGGTGTCCGGATCGCGCATCCGGGCACTGCGGAAGGCTTTGTTTGCGCAAGCGGGCTATGTGCGTTCGCCGATAGTGTGTGCGAAGGCTTATCCTGGGGAGCACGCACCTGGAAGGAGAGCCGGCCCATGACCGCCACGGACCCCGCGCTGACCGCCCTCGCCAACGGCTGGGCTGCCCTCTACCTCTTGGCCGGCCGGATCGAGGCCCACATCGAACGCACGCTCCAGGCCGAGCACGACCTGAGCGTGCGCGAGTACTCGCTGCTCGACGTGCTCAGCCGCCAGCACGACGGCGAGGGCGGGCACCTGCAGATGAAGCAGGTCGCCGACGCGGTCGTGCTCAGCCAGAGCGCCACCACCCGCCTCGTCACCCGCTTGGAGGACCGCGGCCTGCTGTCGCGCTACCTCTGCGCCACCGACCGCCGCGGCATCTACACCGACGTGACCGGCCCCGGCCTGGAGCTCCTCGAAGCGGCCCGGCCCACCAACGAGGCCGCGCTCCGCGAGGCCCTGGACGAGGCCGCCAAGAACCCGGAACTGGCCCCGCTGGTCGCCACCGTCGAGGAGATGAACACCACCCGCCGCCTCCCGGAGCCCGCCCCCGCCCACTGAGCTGCCATGGCCGGGCCTCCGGCGTTTCGGGGGGCGTGCGGATCAGGGGTGGAAGAGGATCTTGACGGCGCCGTCCTGCTTCTTCTGGGGCCCCGGCCGTCGGTGAGGTCGCGGACCGTGTCGGACAGGTCCGCGCCCCGCTCGGTGAGGTCGAGCGCGGTGACGCCGCGGGCCCGGGCGCGCTCCAGGCGTTCGGGAACCAGGTCGGCGCGGGTGGGCCTGCGGACGCCCTCCAGCAGTCGCGTCCGCTTCCCTGGTCCGTGCCGTGGCGGCGGCGCCGCCGAGACGTGAGGCGCAGCCGCCGCGCGAGAGCGTGCGGGAGCCGGTGAAGGGCTTCAGGCCATCGGCCGGTACAGCTTGCGGTCACGGTCCCCGCCTCGCGACGGGTGACCGCGTCAGGCGATCGTCGGGCTGCGGCGTTCGATGAGGACGGTGTCGCGCCAGACGCCGTGGTGGCGGGCGACGCGTTCGCGGGTGCCGACGATGCGGAAGCCCGTTCTGGCGTGGACGGCGAGGCTGGCCGTGTTCTCCGGGAAGACGCCGGACTGGATGGTCCAGATCCCGGCCGCCTCCGTCGAGGCGATCAGCGTCTCCAGCAGCAGGCGGGCGACGCCGCGGCCTTGGGCCTCGGGGTGGACGTAGACGGAGTGCTCGACCACCCCGGCGTACACGCAGCGGTCGGAGACCGCGGCGGCCGCCACCCAGCCCAGCACCCGGCCGTCGCCGTCGAGGGCGACGAAGCGGTGGTCGGTCAGCTTGGCCCGGTCGAACTGCTCCCAACTCGGCGCGCCGGTCTCGAAGGTGGCGTTTCCGCCGTCGATGCCGGCCCGGTAGATCGCCAGGACCTGCTCGGCGTGGCCGGCGGCCATCGGCTCGACGGTGACAGTGGGCGTGGACACGGGCTCTCCAGGGCGGGTCAGCGGGCGGCGGCGCCCAGCAGGCCGGCCATCGCGGCCAGCACGGACGGCTCGACACGGTAGTAGACCCACGTCCCGCGCCGCTCGGAGGTCAGCAGCCCGGCCTCGCGCAGCTTCTTCAGGTGGTGGGAGACGGTGGGCTGGGACACCCCGACGTCCTGGATGTCGCACACGCACGCCTCCCCGCCCTCGTGCGAGGCGACCCGGGAGAACAGCCGCAACCGCACCGGATCGCCGAGCGCCTTGAACATCGCCGCCATCCGCACCGAGTCGTCCTCCGACAACGCGGCAGCGGTCAACGGCGGGCAGCACGGCGCGACGGCCTCGGGCGCCGGCAGCGGCAGCGCCTTCACGTTCGACATACATCTATGTTGACACACATCGAATCACCATGGGCGGGCAACCGGAAGTGCATCGATTCGATGGATGTCTATGTTGATATCGATCAATGCAACTGGCATGCTGACACCGCAAGGCCTCATCGACAAACGTCGAAACAAAGGAGAACCCCCGTGAACGCCTCCCCCGTCGAGCAGCTGCCCGTCGTCGTGATCGGCGCCGGCCCGGTCGGCCTGGCCGCCGCCGCGCACCTGGTCGAGTACGGCGTCGAGCCGGTGGTGCTGGAGGCCGGTCCGAGTGCGGCCGCGGCGGTGCGGGCGTGGTCGCATGTGCGGCTGTTCTCGCAGTGGTCGGAGGTGATCGACCCGGCTGCCGAGAAGCTGCTCGCGCCGACCGCCTGGGTGCGGCCGGACGACGCCGCGTACCCCTCGGGCGGCGAGTGGGTCGCCGGGTACCTGCAGCCGCTGGCCGACGTGCTCGGGGCGCGGGTCCGCTACGACGCCCGCGTCACCGGCGTGGCCCGCGCCGGACGGGACCGGATCGTGGATGCCGACCGCGAGGCGCAGCCCTTCACCGTGCACGTCGAGCACGCCGACGGCAGCGAGGAGCGCCTCCTCGCCCGCGCCGTGATCGACGCGAGCGGCACCTGGTCCACGCCCGGCCCGGCCGGCGGCAACGGCCTGCCCGCGCTCGGCGAGCGCGCCGCAGGCGCGAAGATCTCCTACTACGTCCCGGACTTGACCGACCCTGGGACGCGCAAGCGGTACGCCGGCAGGCGCACCGCCGTCATCGGCTCCGGCGCCTCCGCGTTCACCGCGCTCGCCCTGCTCGCCGACCTCGCCGAGGACGCCCCCGGCACCCACGCCGAGTGGATCCTGCGCCGGGGCATCTCCGGCTCCACCTACGGCGGCGGCGCGGCCGACCAGCTCCCCGAGCGCGGCGCCCTCGGCCTGCGCGCCAAGAAGGCCGTCGAGGACGGCCACGCCAGCGCGCTGACCGGCTTCCGCACCGCGGCCGTCGAGCAGGACGGCGAGCGGCTCGTCCTGGTCGCCGAGGACGGCCGCCGCAGCCGGCCCGTCGACGAGGTCGTCGTGCTGACCGGCTTCCGCCCCGACCTCTCCTTCCTGGACGAGCTGCGCCTCGGCCTGGACGAGCGCCTCCAGGCCCCCGTCGCGCTCGCCCCGCTGATCGACCCCAACCAGCACTCCTGCGGCACCGTCTACCCGCACGGCGCAAGCGAGTTGGCGCACCCCGAGCAGGACGTCTACCTGGTCGGCATGAAGTCCTACGGTCGCGCCCCGACGTTCCTCGCCCGCACCGGCTACGAGCAGGTCCGCTCCGTCGCGGCCCTCCTCGCGGGCGACACCGAGGCCGCCGCCCGCGTCGAGCTCACCCTCCCCGAGACCGGAGTCTGCGGCGGCGCCGGCCTCTTCGACGAGCCCGACGCCGCCCAGGGCGGGGGCGGCTGCTGCTCCTCCCCCGCCGCCGGGCCCGCCGTCCTCACCCTCGGCATCCTGAACACCGAGGAGGCCGCCGCGACCGGCGGCTGCTGCTGAGCGCAGGCGGCGAGGCCCGGGTCAGGCCGCCGTCAGGCCCCCGCCGGTGCGGTACGGCAGGCCGTCGGCCCGGAGTTCGGCGAGCCACTCCTCGCTCTCGGCGGCCGTGCCGACCGGCCGGCACAGGCCGGACGGGAGCCGGCCGTCCAGGATGCGGCGGATGCCGAGGGCGAGCGGGCGGGAGACGCAGCGTGCCATGGCGCTCTCGTGGGCGTCGCCCCGGAGGTCGAGCAGGCTGTGGCCGCTCCACCGGCCGGCCGGGCCGGCGTCGAGGTCGAGGGAGACGGCGAGGACGACCCGGTCGTGGTCGGTCTCGGTCATCGGGTGGGCGGCGGCGAGTTCGGTGGCGAGGTCGCGGATCCGCTGCTCGTCGCCGGTGCGCACGGTGTCGAAGACGGACGCCCAGGCCTGCTGCCAGCCCCGCAGGCGCAGCGTGCCGCGGACGAAGGTCTGCGGGGTCCAGGCCTCGGGCACCTCGTACTGGGCGAGGAAGGGCAGGCTGTCCCGGTTCGGGTAGGCCTCGAACTCCTCGCCGTCGACGGTGTGCACCCGGGTGGCCTCCCAGGGCCGTTCGGCGACGCGTTCGCGGCCGTCCTCCAGGTAGCGGGCGGGTGAGCGCAGCGCGTTGAGCACGCCGGCGGGCGCCCAGCTGAAGCGGTAGGTGAAGGCGTTGGGGACGGCCGGGACTCCGCCGCAGTAGGACGTCAGGGTGAGTCGGGCGGGGGTGGCGGGGCCGAGGTCGGCGGCGGCGCGGGCGAGCAGGCTGTGCGCGAAGAGGTGGTCGACGCCGGGGTCGAGGCCCGCTTCGGCGAGCAGCACGGTGCCGGCGTCGGCGGCGGCGGGGGCGGCGTCGGTCATCGCCTCGGAGACGTAGCTGGAGCAGGCGAAGTGCGCCCGCGCGTCCTGGCAGAGGGCGAGGAGGCGGGCGTGTTCGGGCGCCGGGAGCATGGAGACGACGATGTCGCCTTCGCGGAGCTCGGCGGCGAGGGCGTCCGGCCGGTAGGCGCGGGGGGTGGCGGCCCCGGCGAGGCCGAGGCGGTCGAGGGCCTGGGCGGCGCGTTCCTCGGTGCGGTGCCAGAGCACCAGCTGCCGGGCGGCCTGTTGGACGGCGGCGAGTCCGCTGCCGGTGGAGAGTCCGGCGCCGACCCAGTGGACGGTGCCGCTGGCGCCGATGGCCTTGCCGTGCCGGTCGGTCATCGCTGCGTTCCCTTTCCGGGGGCCGTGGGCGCGGTGGCGTGCAGTGCCTCGTCGAACCGGTCGAGGCAGCGGCCCCAGGGGGTGCCGGGGGCCAGGTCGGCGGTGAGTTCGGCGAGTTGGGGGGCGAGGGCCGCGGAGAAGTCGAGGCTCGCCTCCAGCGGGAGCAGCGACGGCAGGTTGTCGATGGCGATCAGGTCCAGCGCCGGTGCGTTGCGCAGCCGCCGCGCCGGGTTGTGCCAGTCGGTGGTGCGGTCGTAGATCGGCAGCACGTTGCAGGGCGAGCCGACGTCGCAGGCGACGTCGGCGACGGTGCGCAGGCGGCGCGGGGCGTCGAGGTCGGCGCCGGTGAGGAAGGGCTTGCCGGGGGTGGTCGACAGGACGGCGTTGACCAGGAGTTCGTGGCGCAGCAGCGCGACGCGGTCGAGGTCGGCGGTCTCCGCGAGGTCCCACCGGGTGGGTTCGCTGCCGGCGGTGGCGAGGGCGTCGGCCGCGCCGCGGCCGCAGCGGCCGAGGGCGCCGATGACCAGGGCGTCGACGGGCCGTTCGCCGGGCAGCGGGCGCAGTCGGGCGTCCCAGTCGGCGCGGCCGGCGGGTTCCAGCGGCTGCGGCAGCCGGCCCCGGTGGTGGAGCACGGCGAGGGCCGCGCCGAGGTAGCCCGCCCAGTAGCCGAAGGCGGCCAGGCGTCGGCCGGTGTCGTCGACGAGGTATTCCAGGTCGAGCAGGGCGCCGCCGCCGGCGCGGAACCGGGCGAGCAGGTCGGCAGCGTCGGGCTGGCCCTTGTAGGCGTGGCCGAAGAAGACGTGGCGGTGCCTCAACTCGGCCGGGCTGTCGGGGAGTTCCTTGAGGCCGAGGACGACGGCGGACTCCGGCGCGTCGGGCCAGGTGCCGGCGGCGGCGGGCCAGCAGCCGGCCTGCTGGTAGGCGGCGAGCGGGAAGACCCGTTGGGGCGATTCCTCCACGGTGACGGTGATTCCGGCGGCGACCAGTCGGGCGGCGTCCTCGGGGGCCAGCGGCGCGCGGCGCTCGGTGCTCCGGGTTTCGTGACGCATCCACAGGTGCAGGGGCTGTCGGCTCATACGCAGTTGACCTCCGGGCGCAGGGTCTGGGCGGCGAACCGCTCGCAGCTGAGGGGGGTGATGTCGACGAAGGGCTCCCGGTCGAGGACGAGGTCGCGCATGACCTCGCCGACGGCCGGGCCCTGGAGGAAGCCGTGTCCGGAGAAGCCGGTGGCGTACAGGAACCGGGAGAGGCCGGTGGCTTCGCCGATGAGGGCGTTGTGGTCGGGGGTGACTTCGTAGAGCCCGGCCCAGCCGCCGGTGATGCGGAGGTCGAGCAGGCCGGGGGCGCGCCGTTCCATGGCGGCGCACAGGCCGGGGAGCCAGCGGTCGTGGGTGTCGGTGTCGAAGCCGTAGGTCTCGTCGGGGTCGGACATGCCGACGAGCAGGCCGGGGCCTTCGCCGTGGAAGTAGAAGGTGCTGGCGAAGTCGATGGTCATCGGCAGGCCCGCGGGGCGTTCGGGCAGTGCCTCGGTGACGGCGATCTGGCGGCGCAGCGGCCGTACCGGCAGGTCGACGCCGACCATGGCGCCGATCCGGCGCGACCACGCCCCGGCGGTGCAGACCACGGTGGAGGTGGCGATCCGGCCGCGGTCGGTGCGGACGGCGGTGATCTCGTCGCCGTGGGTTTCGATGTCGAGGACTTCGCAGTGGCGCAGCACGGTGGCGCCGTGCCGGCGGGCGCCCGCGGCGTAGCCCTGGACGACGGCTTCGGGGGTGCAGTGGCCGTCGTCGGGCGAGAAGGCGGCGGCGAGCAGGCCGTCGGTGCTGATCAGGGGGGAGAGTCGGCGGGCTTCGGCGGGGTCGGTCATCCGGCTGGGCACGCCGAGGCTGTTCTGGAGGCGGACGCCGGCTTCGAAGGCGGCGACGTGTTCGGGTTCGGAGAGCAGGAAGAGGTAGCCGGCGCGGTGCAGGCCGATGTCGTGTCCGGGTTCGGCGCCGAAGCGGGCGAAGGCCTCCAGGCTGCGGGCGCCGAGCTGGATGTTGAGTTCGTCGGAGAACTGGGCGCGGACGCCGCCGGCGGCGCGGGAGGTGGAGCCTTCGGCGAGTTCGCCGCGTTCCACCAGCACCACGTCGGGGACGCCGGCCCGGGCCAGGTGGTAGGCGGTGCTGGCGCCCATGACGCCGCCGCCGATGATGACGACCCGGGCGGTGGGCGGCGCGGGTCGCGTGGCGCGGTCGGTGCTCATCGAGCCTCCTCTGCTTCGGGTGGGCGGCGGGCGGTGCCCGCTGCCAGGGCGGCGTCGAGCACGGCCCAGGCCGCGGCGGCGTCCTGGATGCCGAGGCCGACGCTGTTGTAGTAGACGATGTCGGCGGGCGAGCGGCGGGCCTTGAGCCGGCCGGAGAGGACGCCGCCGAGGGGCAGCAGCGCGGACGCGGCGAGGGCGCCGGTGCGCAGCGCCCGCACGACGGGGCCGGCGTGTTCGGCGGCGGTGGCGGGGTCGTCCACCACGACGGCGGCGGCCCGGTCGAGCACCCGGTCGTCGACCTCGCGGCGGCCGGGTTCGAAGGAGCCGACGCTGACCACGGTGCAGCCGTCGGCGAGTCGGGCGCCGTGGACGACCGGCTCGGCGCTGAGGGTGCAGGCGGCGACCAGGGCGGCGCCGGTGACGGCCCGTTCGGGGGTGTCGGCGGCCTCGACGGGGAGCGCGAGTTCGTCGGTGAGGGTCGTGGCGGCGCGTTCGCGGTGGGCGGGGGTGGGACTCCACAGCCGGATCGTGCGCAGCGGGCGGATTCGGGCGATGGCGCGGGCGTGGGCGAGGGCCTGTTCGCCGGAGCCGAGGACGGCGAGGTCGGCGGCGTCGGGCGGGCTGAGGGCGTCGACGGCGACGGCGCTGGCGGCGGCGGTGCGCCGGGTGGTGATCACGGTGCCGTCGAGGACGGCGACCAGGCGGCCGGTGCGGGGGTCGAAGAGGTTGATGACGGCGGAGACGGTGGGCAGGCCGAGGGCGGCGTTGCCCGGGTTGACGTTGCCGATCTTGGCGGCGACGCCGCTGTCGGCGGACAGCCGGGCCAGGTAGGCGAAGGAGACGCTGTCGTCGCAGCGGGCGGCGTGCATGATCTTGGCGGGCTGCTCGCCCGTGCCGTCGTCGAGGGCCAGGAAGGCGCGGCGCTGGGAGGCGATGGCCAGGTCCTCGTCGAGGATGCGTGCCACCTGCCGCGGGCCGAGGTACCAGGGGCTGTCGGTCATGCGGTGCCCCGATCGGCCGTGACGGTCGTGCTCTCCGCGACGGGTTCTGCGGCGGCGGCCCGGCGGCGGGACAGCACGCCGGCCGTGGCGCCGGCCAACACCAGTGCGGCGCCGACGAGTTGGAGCGTGGTCAGGCCGCCGCCGGAGAGCAGCGCGGCGGCGGCGACGATGCTCACCACGGGCTCCAGCATGCTGCCGAGCGCCGCCCTGGTCGGGCCGAGCAGGGCCATGCCGGCGAAGAAGCAGAGGATCGCCACGACCGTCGAGCCCAGCGCGACGCCCACCACCGGTATCCAGCCGCCGGCCCGGAAGCCGAAGTCGAGCTGGCCGCGGGCCGCGCCGTAGCCGAAGAACGACACGGCGGCGAAGAGCGAGATCAGGCCGGTCAGCGCCACCGGGGGCAGGCCGGCCGAGCCGAGCCGGTCGCCGTAGAGGATGTAGACGGTGTACACCACGGCCGCGCCGACGGCTTCGGCGATGCCGACGGCGCTGATCCCGCCGCCGATCCGGCCGAGGGCCAGCGTCACTCCGCCGAGCGTCACCAGCACCGAGACGGCCACCGCGGCGGTCGGCCGTTCCTTGCCGATCACGGCCGCGCCGCAGGCGACCAGGGCCGGGTAGACGTAGAGGATCAGCGCGGCGAGGGCCGGCGAGATGTGCTGGACGGCGGAGAAGTAGAGGGTGGACTGCGCCGCGTACAGCACGCCCCCGAGCAAGGCCAGGCGCAGCAGGTTGGCGCGGGTCAGCCGCAGGCCGCCGTGGCGGCGGCCGTACCACCAGGCGTAGGGCAGGAAGAGCGCGGCCGCGATGGCGAAGCGCAGGAAGAGCAGGGTGGGGACGGTGAGCCCGTTCCCGTAGGCGTGCACGGCGAGGACGGGCATCAGCCCGAACCCCGCCGCGGACAGCCCGATCAGTGCGAAACCCCTCACCACGTGACACCTCCGGGAACCGGCACCGTCCGTCGCGGCAGCGCGTCCGACAGCTCCTGCGGCCGGTCGAGCAGCGCGAAGTGGCCGCCTCGATGCAGCCGCACGGTGCACTCCCGAGCGGAGTACCCGGACCAGAGGCCGAGTTGCGGGTGGGACACCAGCGGATCCGTTCGCCCTGCGAGAACCAGCAGCGGCGCGTCGACGCGCCGGGGCGGGGCGGCGGGCGTGTAGGCGAGTGCGGCGTGCAGGTCCGCGCGCAGGCCGGGCAGGAAGAGGGCGGTGGCCAGCGAGGCGCTGAGGCCGCTGGGCACGCCGCCGAGGGTGTCGAGGCGGGCCAGCAGGTCACGGTCCTCCAGTGCGAGCACCTCGGAGCCCCAGTGGCCGCGCAGGTGCGGGGGATTGCGGGCGGAGACGATCAGCAGGTCGGGTGCGGGCAGGCCGCTGTCCTCGGCGAGCAGCGCGGCCTCGTAGGCGACCAGGCTGCCCATGCTGTGGCCGAGCAGCAGGTAGGGCCCGCCGCGGGTCCGTTCGGCGATCCGGCGGACCACCTGCGCGGCGGCGGCGCGGATGCTCGGCCGACGGTCGCCGGGGACGGTCCGGTCGACGCCGATCGCCTCCAGGTCGGGGCCGAGCGCCGCGCCCCAGCGCCGGTAGGAGCGGGCCGTCCCGCCGGCGTAGGGGACGCAGAACAGCGGCAGGCGGGGCGGGTGGGCGCTCACTTGCGGAACTCCAGTTCGGCGCCGGCCTCGACGACGACGATCTCCCTGGGCCGTTCGGCGGGCAGCAGCACGGAGTTGAGGGCGCGTCGCAGCAGCCGGGCGGTGTCGGGGCCGGGGTCCAGCACGGCGATCTCCAGGTCCAGGTCGGCCTGGCCGTCGGGGCCGCGGCGCAGCCTGGGCACGCACCGGACGACCCCGTCGATGGCGCAGACCGCCTGGCGGACGCCGCTGAGCGAGACCTTCTCGCCGCGGACCAGGGCGAAGTCGGAGAGTCGGCCGTGGAAGTAGAGGTAGCCGTCGTCGTCGATCCGGAACAGGTCGCCGGTGGCGATCCGTCCGGGGGCGATCAGGCCGCGTCCGGAGCCGCTGGCGCCGAGTTTGCGCACCAGCACGGTGTCGGACTCGACCAGCAGTTCGCCGGTGCCGTCGTCGGGGTCGACGTCCTGGAGGGCGACGCGGACGCCGGGCAGCGGCAGGCCGACCGAGGCGTGGCGGGCGGCGGGCTCGGCGTGCGCGGCCAGGGTGGAGACCCGGGGGCCGGCCTCGGTGAGCCCGTAGGTGAGGTAGAGCTCGCCGTGCGGTCGGGCCCGCAGCAGCCGTTCGACCTGGGCGGCGTCGAGCCGGTCGCCGCCGACGGTGAGCACGCGCATGCCGGCGGCGGGGAACGGCTGCCCGTCCGCGAGCATCCGGCGCACCAGTTCGGGGGTGACCGAGGAGTGCGTGACGCCGTGCTCGGCCGTCGCCTTGGCGTAGCCGCCGGGAGTGAACGGCGGCCCGGTGACCACGATCCGCGCCCCGACCCGGTAGGCGGCCAGGACCTGCGCGACCAGCGCGTAGGAGTAGTAGAGCGGCAGGTTGACCAGCACGGTGTCGTCGGCCCGCAGGCCGACCGCCTCGGCGTGCCGTCCGGCGTTGCGCAGCAGCGAGTCGAGCCGGTGCAGGCAGGCGCTGGAGCCGCCGGACGTCCCGGAGGTGGGGATGAGCACCTCGCCGGGCAGGTAGCGGGGCTCGCCGGGGTCGTCGCCGAACACCACGGCCTCGGCGCCGTCCACGGGGAGCGTGCGGGTGGCGCCGTAGCGGCGCGGGTCGGGCCGGGCGGCGATCAGGGCGCGGGCCCCGACGACGTCGGCCAGCTGCCGGATCCGCTCGCCCGGGGCCGCCGGGGAGGCCAGCACCGGCACCAGGCCGAGCAGCAGCGCCCCGAACTGGATGCGCAGGGTGCGCACGGAGTTGGACAGGCTGATGAGCAGCGCGGTGCCCGGGGCCAGCCCGAGCGCGGCGAGCTCGGTCAGGGTGCGGTCGAGCCCGCGGCCCTCCGGCTCCGGCTGGAGGTCGGCCGCGTGACGCAGGAACGCGGCGACCCGTTCGGGGTCCAGCGCCTCGGGCGCCTCGGTGGTGACGGACATGCAGGGTGCTCCCTTCACGGACTGGGCCCGGGCCGGGGCCGCGGGCCCGCCGCGCGACCGGGTGGTCGGCGCGGCGGCCCGCTGCTCACGGTGCCAGGGCGGCGTGCGGATCTGGGCCGGGCCGGTCGGCGGCGGGGCCGAGCAGCACCGCCGCCACGGTGTGCGGCCCGTCCTCGGGGGCCTGGGCGTGCCGGACGCAGACCACGTGGCGGGCCTGCCCGCCGGCCAGCCAGGACGCGGCCAGGGCGAGCGCGGCGTCCGAGGGCGCCGGGTCGGCGGGGTCGGCGGCGGTGAGCACCATCGACGGGCCCCGGAAGCCGTGCTGGATGCAGCTGAGTCCGGCCAGGATGCCGGGGTTGCCGCCGGCGAACCGCAGCGGCGAGACCCGGCCGCGGGCGGTGGATTCGGCGATCGGCCGGGCGGTCGGCAGCGACCGGGCGGAGCTGACCACGATCACGCCGACCTCGTCCGGTTCGAGGGCCGGCTCGGCCGGGGCCGCCAGAAGCAGTTCCTCCACCGTCGCGGCCACCAGCCAGGCCAGCGGGTCCGCGTAGAAGGACGGCCGGTTGCGGGACAGCCCGGCCAGGTCGGGCACGGTGCGCCGACGCGCGGCGACGACGCCGGACGGTGCGACGGGTGCGGCGGGTGCGACAGTCATGCGGCGGCCTCCGTCCGGTCGGGTGCTGTCTGCGCGGGGTCGAGGGCGAACAGCAGGCAGGTGTTGAAGCCGCCGAAGCCGAGCGTCACCGACAGGCCGGCGCCGGCCGCGACGGGCTGCGCGGTGGCGGCCGGTCGCAGGGTGAGGCCGGGCAGCGGGTCGCGCAGGCCGGCGATCGGCGGCACGGTTCGGTGCCGCAGGGCGAGGACGGTGGCGATCGCCTCGATCGCACCGGTCGCGCCGAGGCTGTGGCCGAGGGCGCCCTTGGTGCCGAACACCACGGGCGCGGCCGGTCCGCCGCCGAAGACGGCGCCCAGGCTGACCGCCTCGACGGCGTCGTTGGCGGGCGTCCCGGTGGCGTGCGCGCAGACCACCGCGACGTCCTCGGCGGCGAGCCCCGACGCGGCGAGGCCGCGGCGCGCCGCGGCGACCACGCTGGCCCCGGACGGGTCGGGCGCGGTGAGCCCGGAGGCGTCGTTGGCGGAGCCGGCGCCGACCAGCCGGGCGTGGATCCGCGCGCCCCGGGCGGCGGCGTGCTCGGCCGACTCCAGCACCAGGAAGCCGGCGCCCTCGCCGAGCAGCATCCCGTCGTGCGCGGTGTCGAAGGCGCGCAGGGCGTGCGGGCTCATCGTGCCGAGCGCGGTGTGCCCGAGCCGTTTGGCTTCGCTCAGCACGTCCGAGCCGCCCGCCACGCAGACCTGGGCGTGTCCGCCGCGGATCAGCGCCTCGGCCAGCAGCAGGCTGTCCGAGCCGGCCGAGCAGGCGGTGGTGACGCAGATCGGCGTCGCCGTGGCGCCGACGGCGTCCGCGGTGCGCCGGGTCCAGTGCTGTGCGGGCTCGGCGGCGCGGTCCAGCTGGCTGCCCAGGCTGGTGCCCAGGATCAGCAGCGGGTCGGCCTGCCCGGCGAGCCGGCCCACCGTCAGGCCGGCGTCGGCCAGCGCGGCCCGCACGGTGCGGACGGTCAGTTCGACGTGCCGTTCCTCCGGGTCCGCCCCGGGGTAGGCCGGGGCGGGCACCACAGCTGCCAGCCGGGTGCGCACGGGGTGCGGGGAGGGCACTTCGGCCATCCCCGACTCCCCCGCGCACAGTTGCCGCCACACCTCGTCGAGGCCGTCGCCGAGCGGGGTGGACCACGCCATGCCGGTGACGGCCACCGCGTCGGTGTGGCGGGTCACCACAGCTGGCGTCCCAGTGCCTCGACCTTGGTGCGGGTCAGGGTGCCCTTGAACGCCCCCACCCGGTGGGGGCCGACGGTGGCGCGCGAGGAGAAGAAGAACACGCCCTCGCTGATGCGGTTGGCCCGCACGTCGAACACCACCTGGTCGCCGGGGACGACGGGCCGGGTGAAGCGCGAGGTGACCGAGCCGATCAGGGTGAGCTCGTCGTCCTCCAGCGGACGGGTGCTCAGCTGGTAGAGGATGATGCCGGACTGGGCGAAGGCCTGCATCAGGTGGCTGCCCGGGAAGATCGCCCGTTCCGGGAAGTGGCCGGCGATCGCGTCCAGGTTGCCGGAGACGGACAGCAGGCTCTGCAGGTGGACGCCGGGCTCGTAGTCGGTGACCCGGTCGATGTAGATCATCGGGTGGCGGTGGCGCAGCCACTGCTTGAGCTCGGTGAAGCCGATGGTCCGGTCGACGGCCGGCTGCGGGACGGCGACGGGCGCGGGCGGGGTGTCAAGCTGAGTCAACGGTGATTCCCTTCAGGGAGTCTCGGACCGGCAGCGGCAGCGGGACGGGCCCGCCGCCGCCGGGGTCGACGGCGGCGAACGTGAAGGTGCCGCGGGAGAGTTCGGTCAGGGTGCCGTCCGGCTCGGCGCGCAGCAGGGTGGACTCGGCGCGGAACCTGGCCGCGCCGACCTGGAGGATGCCGACCTCGGCGTGCACCAGGTCCCGGTAGCGGACGGGGCGCAGGTAGCGGGCGTCGAGCGAGCTGACGGCGAGGTCGACGCCGAGCCCGGCCAGCGCGTCGATGCCCGCGCCGGCCCGCTCCAGCCGTTCCAGCACGGCGCTCTCCAACAGCGACAGGTGCCGGGAGAAGTGCACGACGCCGGACGCGTCGGTGTCGACGTGTTCGATCCGGTGCCGCAGCAGCGGCTCCGCGACCTCGCTCACCGGGCCGCCTCGAAGCGCTTGGTGGCCTGGGCGATCCGGCCGACGATCTCGGCGGCCTCGGCCTCGGTGGTCACCAGCGGCGGGGCGATGCGCATGACGGGGTGCACGTAGCGCAGGCCGCGCGAGCGCTTGCCCGCCCCGGCCATGAACTCGACGTAGACGCCGGCCCGCAGGACCTCCAGGCGCAGCGCGTCCAGCCGCGCCGAGGCGGCCTCGGACAGTTCCAGGCCGTGCATGACGCCCAGGCCCCGGCTGTCGGTGTAGCTCGCCGGGAAGGCCTGCACCAGTTCGGTGTCGAGCAGCCGGGAGAAGGTCTCGCCGAGGCGCTGCGAGTGCTCCACGAGTCCGGCCTCGACGATGTGGTCGAGTCCGGCGTGGATCACCTCGCAGGTGACCGGCCGCAGGTCGGAGGTGGCCACGGTGCCGGAGGAGCGGGCCCGCAGGCCGCGGCGGGCGATGACCATGGAGGTGGACACCGCGCCCATGCCGAGGCTCTTGCCGATGACGGTGATGTCGGTGGGCACCGGCCCCTGCTCGTCGCGCATGGCGAAGAACCGGCCGGACTTGGCGAAGGTCAGCACCTCGTCGGCGACCAGCAGTGCCTCGTGCTCGGTGCACAGCCCGGCCAGGGTGCGCAGGTAGCCGGGCGGCGGGACGAGGATGCCCGCGTCGCCCTGGATCGGCTCGACGACGACGGCCAGCAGCCGCTCGCCGTTCTCGGCGAAGAACGCGGCGAGCGCCTCGGGGTCGGCGAAGGGGATGTGCACGACGCGCACCCCGTAGGCGCCTTCGGCCTCGGTGACCGGCAGGCCGATCCGGTAGTGACGGCGGTTCAGGAACGGCAGCAGGCCCTGGGTCCAGCCGTGCCAGGCGCCCTCGAAGGCGAGGATGGTGTCGCGCTGCTCGCGGCCGGGGCGGGGGCGCAGCCGGCGCGGGTCGAAGCGCGATTCGAGCACCAGGCGCAGCGCGAGTTCCAGGCCCTCGGAGCCGGAGTTGCGTCCGGCCACGTGGTACTCGCCGGTCGGGAAGTGGTCGGTGAACAGGCCTTCGGGGCCGAACAGCCGGTCCAGCAGGCGGGCCCGGGACAGCGAGGCCACCTCGTCGGTGACGTAGCCCGCGCCGAGCACGGCCCGGCGGGCGGCCTCGGCGACGACGGGGTGGGCGGCGCCCAGGCAGGCGCTGGCGTAGCCGCCGCTGGCGTCGAGCAGGCGCAGGGTCTCCCCGGCGCGTTCGCCGTCGAGTTCGGCCGCTTCGATGGCGATGCCCGCGGCGCTCAGCGAGGCGAACGGCATCGGGGTGCGGTCGTAGTGGTTGTAGTGCAGGTCCTGGCTGCGCCTGAGCAGGTCGAGCTCGGTCTGGGTCAGCCGGGTGGCCGCAGGGGCGGACATGTCGCGGGTCGTCCTTTCTCCGGGGGCGGGATGGGGAACGCGGCGGGGGATCAGGCCCCGGCGGGCTCGGCGCCCCGGCTGTCGGCGATCAGGCGCTCGACCAGGCCGACCACGCCGCCGAGGGTGCCGAAGTGCTCGGGCGAGAAGTCGTCCTGGTCGATGGTGATGCCGAAGGCCTCCTCGCAGCGCACCCGCAGCTCGACGAAGCCGAGCGAGTCCAGGCCGTACACGTCCCGCAGGCTGTCGTCGAGCGCCATCTGCTCGGGCGCGACCTCGACGAGCACATCGCTCTCCAGGATCGACTTGATGGTCTGGAGCACGTCTGCCATGAGTCCTCATTTCGGTGTCTCGGACGGTGATCCCGACGCTAGTCGGCAGACGTCATACTTGGCAGTGTCATGTCATAGTGGTGCTCGGGGCACCACGCTGGACCGCACCAGGACCGGGTCGCGGCACGGAGATCGCAGCGATCCGGCCAATCTGACGGCAGGCCATTTTTCTGCGCGCAGTCAATCTAGATTGGCGTGGCAGAGGCGGAAGCAACTGAGGAGAGACGCATGGCTCAGGCTGCACCTGCACAGACCGTCAACAGGCAGCGCCGGGAGGAACTCCGACGGTTCCTCCGCAGCAGACGCGCCCGACTGCAACCCGCGGACGTCGGCCTCGCCGACGCCGGATGGCGACGAACCCCCGGGCTGCGCCGGGAGGAGGTCGCGGTGCTGGCCGGCATCGGGGTCTCCTGGTACACCTGGCTCGAACAGGGCCGCGACATCCAGGTCTCCGCCGACGTCCTGGAGGGCGTCAGCAGCGCGCTGAGGCTCGACGAGGCGGAGCGGGCCCACTTCTACCGGCTCGCCGGGCTCAACACCCCCGCCCCGCGCAGCATCGCCGACCGCACCCTGACCGCCCGGCTCCAGCGGATCGTCGACCGCTGGCTGCCGGCCCCCGCGATGCTGGTCGACCGGCACGGCCACACCTCGGCCTTCAACGCGGCCGCCCAGGACGTCTTCGACCTCGGGCCGGACGGCTGCGACCTGGTGACCCGCTTCTTCCTCGACGAGCAGTGGCGCACCCGCTTCCCCGAGTTACAGGCGCAGGCCCGGGAGACCCTGGGCTTCTTCCTCGGCCAGGCGGCCCGCTACCCGCACGACCCCGCGTTCGCCCGCACGACCGGTCAACTCCTGGCCGCCAGCCCGCTGTTCCGACAGCTGTGGGAACACTACGACCTGGCCCTGGCCCCCCAGGCGCAGACCCTGGTGCGGCACCCGACGGCCGGCGTCCTGACCTTCGAGCACACCGTCTTCGACGTCGCCGAGGCCAGCGAGTCGCGGCTGCACCTCTACCTGCCCGTCCCCGCGTCGCCACGGTGCCAGCCGGCGACGCCGTGTCCCCCCGCGCTCGCCGCGACCGTGCCCTGAGCACCCCCCGGGGCCGGCCAGTGTCGTCCTGGCCCCGTCGAGCGGGAAGCCCGCGTGCGTCGTCCCCCGCACGGGTGAGATCCGACGCCTCAGCCGTCCAGTTGTTGGCGGATCCGGCGCGAGGGGCTGAACGCGTACAGGTCGAGGATGTCGGGCGGGTCGACCAGGCCGGGGCCGCCGGCCCGGACCCAGGCGGTGATGTCGGCGGCGGCGTCCGGGTCGTTCACCAGGCCGAGCCAGACCGGGCGTCCGCCCGCCCTGCGCCCTTCGGCGGAGGGCTGCACCACGATCACGTTGGCGTGCTCGCAGGCGTCCAGGCAGTCGGTGGGGCGGACGTTCGCCACGTCGGCGAGGGATTCGCGCAGGTCGGCGAGCTGGGCGCGGTGGTCCAGGCGCGGCACCTTGGGCGTGCCGCAGCAGCAGCCCCGGCAGACGGTGACGGTGCAGCGGGCCGCCCCGCCCTGCCCGGGGACGGTGTCCTTGCCGCGGCGGCTCATCGGACGCCCTCCGCCCGGGCCCGGGTCCAGGCGGCCTCGCGCAGCAGGCGCAGGCCGTTCAGGCCCACGATCACGGTGGAGCCCTCGTGGCCGAGAACGCCCAGCGGCAGCGGCAGGGTGGCGACCAGGTCCCAGACCACCAGGGTGCCGATGAACACCGAGGCGATCACCAGGTTCTGCACCACGAGCGAGCGCGCGCGGCGGGAGAGCGCCACCACGGCCGGGACGGTGGCGAGTTCGTCGCGCACGATCACCGCGTCGGCGGTCTCCAGCGCGAGGTCGGAGCCCGCGCGGCCCATCGCGACGCCGGTGTGCGCGGCGGCCAGCGCGGGCGCGTCGTTGACGCCGTCGCCGACCACCAGCACCTTGCGGCCGGCACTCTCCCGCTCCTTGACGGCGGCGACCTTGTCCTGCGGCAGCAGGCCGGCCCGGACGTCGCTGATGCCGACCTCGGCGGCCAGCCGGCCGGCGGCCCGCGGGTTGTCGCCGGTGAGCAGCATCGGCGCGGCGCCGGTCAGCGCGGCAAGGGCGGTGACGGTGGCGGCGGCGTCCGGTCGCAGGCGGTCGGCGATGCCGAGCACCCCGACCGGGCGGCCGTCGGCCTCCACCAGGACGGCCGTCCGGCCGGCCTGCTCCAGCACGGAGAACGGAATAGCACACCTCATGAACTCCATTCACTCAAATCCGAATCTCGTTTGAAGTATTAAGG
>NZ_JBSGDD010000112.1:0-20104 GCF_053602195.1 Kitasatospora sp. NPDC004531
ACTGAGCCACTGCGCACAGATCGACCGTGAAACGCTGAGAACAACGCTCCCGCACGCCCCGGTCCCCACAACCCCGGTGGCCGATGCTCAGTGGCCGGAGTTCAGCGGCCGATTCTCAGGGCTCGTCGCTCGTCGCTCGTCGCGGAAGCGGTCAGAAGACCAGCTTCCAGTTGTCGATGTAGCCCGAGTCGCCCTTGTACATGTCCTGGGCCTTCAGCCGCCAGGTGCCGTTGGCGGGCTGCGCGGAGGCGTCCACCGTGTAGGTCTCGATGATGTTGTCGGCCGAGTCGCTGAGGTCGACCTTCTTCAGCGAGTACACGGTGCCGTCGGGGCCGACCAGGTCGAGGACCACGTCGCCGCGCCAGGTGTGCTTGATGTCCACCGACACCTTCAGGTCGCCGGGCGCCTGCCCGTCCAGGCCGGTGACCTGGATGTCCGAGTAGACCGCGTCGCCCTTGTCCGGGATCGGCGTGCGGGTGGTGTTCGCGACGACCGCCCGGGCGACCTTCCAGGTGAAGGTCGTGGTCTGGCTGCTGTGGTGCGAGGCCTTCGCCAGCACGGTGACCTGGTAGGTGCCCGGCACGGTCGGGGTGCCGGTGATCTTGCCGGTGACCGGGTGCAGCTTCACGCCCTCGGGCAGGCCGGTGGCGTGGAAGGTCAGCTGGCCGGGGTTGAAGTTGACGGCCTCCAGCTGGATGTCGGCCGGCTCGTTGACGGCGGTCAGCTGGGAGGCGACCGGGGTCATCATGATGCCGTCGACGACGCGGGCGCCGACGTTGATCGCCGCCCAGGCGTTGGCGGTGTTCATGTACGTCGCGCTGGTCTTGCCGTACAGGTCGGCGGCGGCCTGCAGGGTGGCGACCCGGGCGGCGGCGTAGTTCGTCGACGAGGTCATGTACGTGGTCAGCGCCCGGTACCAGATCTTCGCGGCGGCGTCCCGGCCGATCGCGGTGACCGGCAGGCCGTCCGAGGTCGGCGAGTCGTAGTTCACGCCGTTGACGGTCTTGGCGCCGCTGCCCTCGGAGGCCAGGTAGAACCAGTGGTTGGCCGGGCCGGAGGAGTAGTGGACGTCGATCGAGCCCAGCGTGGACGACCAACTGTCCTTGGAACGCCCGTCCTTGGAGGGCTTGTCCATGTAGCGCAGCGGGGTGCCGTTGCTGTTGATGTCGATCTTCTCGCCGACCAGGTAGTCGCCCTGGTCCTGGGCGTTGCCGGCCCAGAACTCGATCGCGGCGGCCATGATGTCGCTGGTCGCCTCGTTCAGGCCGCCGGACTCGCCGCTGTAGACCAGGTTCGCGGTGGCGGCGGTGACGCCGTGGGTCATCTCGTGCGCGCCGACGTCGATCGAGGTCAGCGGCTTGACGTTGCCCGCGCCGTCGCCGTACGTCATGCAGAAGCAGCTGTCCTGCCAGAACGCGTTGATGTAGTTCTTGCCGTAGTGGACGCGGGTGTACGCGCCGACGCCGTCGTCCTTGATGCCGTTGCGGCCGTGGACGTTCTTGTAGTAGTCCCAGGTCAGCTGGGCGCCGTAGGCGGCGTCCACGGCGGCGGTCTGCCGGTTGCCGACGGTGCCGTCGCCCCAGGTGTCGGTCGGGTTGGTGAACAGCGACCGGGTGCCGGTGGTGCCGTTCAGGTCGTAGGTGCTGTGGCCGCCGCGGGTGGCGTCGGTCAGCGCGAAGCCGCCGGCCGCCGCCGCCGAGGTGCCGATGGTGACCTGGCCCGAGTACTGGCTGTTGCCGACGCCGGTCTCCACGCCCTGGTACTCGAAGATCTTCTTGCCGGTGTTGGCGTCGGTGATGACGTGCAGCTCGGACGGCGTGCCGTCTTCCTGCGTCCCGGTGACCACCGTCTCCCACGCCAGCCGCGGGGTGCCGGACGCCGCCCACACCACCTTGCGGGCGTTGTCGGCCGCCGGGTCCGCGACCTTCGCGCCCTCGGCGCTGTCCAGCGCCAGGCCCTTCGCCGAGTCGGCGTCCTCCTTCGCGGCGGTGTCCACCGCGATGTCCGCCTCGGTGGCCTTGGTGACGCCCTTCGCGGAACCGTCCGCCGCCGTGTGGACGACCAGGTCGCCGCCCAGCACCGGCAGCCCGTCGAAGGTCCGCTCGTAGCGGGTGTGCACGGTGCCGTCGGCGTCCTTGGTGACGCCCCGAACGACCAGCGCCTCCTTCGACCCGAGGTTCAGCGACCTGGCGGTCTCCGCCAGCGACGCGTCGGCCGAGGCCAGCAGCTCGCCGCGCTGCTCCGGCGACAGCTGCACCGGCAGCGCGCCCGCGACGGCCTGGGCCTCGGCCGCGACCTCGCCGGGTGCGACCGGCCACTCGTCGGCGGCGGCGACACCGGATGTCAGAGCGGCCACGATCATCGCGGCACTCGCGATCAACGCGCCCGCGGCGGTGGACTTTCGGGGGGATCGAGTCACACTGAACTCCTTCTGCGACGGCCGCGTGGGTACGGCCGGAGTCAGCCGGGAGGGCAGGGATAGTGCCGCCCGGTAGAGCTGGTGGTTCGAGTGGGGGAACAGACTCCACGTGTGCGCCGCGCCGGGTGGTGCGTGTGCGTTGGGCCAAGTCCCTTGCGGCGATGGGACGGTACAGTGCCAGGTTTGATAGGGACCCGTCACCCGTGTCGCGTCAAGTTGGCCGAAATGCTTCGTTGGCGATGAATAAACCTGCGCATTGCCAAAAAAAGACGGGAGCCGGGGACGGCCCCACACCGTCCCCGGCTCCTCTTCCGGTGCTCCCGGACGGACCCCCACGCCCGCCGAGAGCTCTTCCCACCTCCGCGCGGACCCCCACGCCCGCCGGAGGCCGGCTCTGCCGCTACACGGCGGGCGTGATCAGCCCGTAGTGCCCGTCGTAGCGGTGGTACAGAACGTTGCCGCGACCGGTCGCCGCATCGGTGTAGAACACGAACGGCAATCCGGTCAGATCCAGCCGCGCCCGCGCCTGATCGGCCGTCAGGCACGGCACCACCAGCCGGCTCGCCACCAGACCCGGCACCGCCCGCGGCACCGGACCCACCGACGCCAGCCGGTAACCGCCCGCCGCACCCCGGTACACCAGGCTGTCGCACCCGGTCTCGGCGTCCGTGAACAACTGGAAGTCGTAGTCCATCGCCTCCAGTTCGAACACCGCGTCCAACGCGCCCAGCCGCGCCGCGCTGTAACTGCGGTGCCGCACCAACCGCCGCTCCTCCGGCGCCCGGTGACGGCGCTGCGGACGGTGCTCGGGGTCCAGGCCGTCCGCCCAGCCCAGCGGAGTGCGGGCCGGACGGCGATGGTGCCGCAGCCGGGCCACCCGCGACACCAGCCGGTCCTGGAGCAGGTCGATCGCCTCGCGCATGGTCGCCGCCGCGACGTGCGCCCGCACCGGACGCCCGTTCACGTCCACCGTGGCCTGGGCCAGCGACGGCCGGGCCACCGCGTGGTTGGGCTCCTGCACCAGCCGCACCCGCACCCCCAGCACCGGCTCCTCCAGCCGGTCCAGCACGGCCGCGATCTTCACCCGCGCATAGTCGGGGGCGCCGGCCGAAACCTCGCCGCGGGTCTCCACCAGCACCTCGGCGTCCCTACGGGTCTGCAGACGGTTCATCAGAAACTCCTTTCCCGATGACTCCAGCCTCCCGCGGCCGCGCCGCCCCGCCGAGGGCCGAACGGTCCACCCTCCGGGAGCCGACGGGCCCTGCCCGGGCCGGGACGGTCGGCCACCGCCGCCGCCCGGGGGGCGCGCTGCACGCCCCCGATGAGCCAGACTGTGGCGGGTGACCGCGAGATCCCTGGCCAAAGGCAGCAACCTCCCCCTCGACGTGCCCGCCGTGCACGCCGACCTCAGCTGGACACCCGCCCCCGGCGTCCCCCCACTCACCGCCGCCGCGCTGCTGCTCACCGCCGACGGACAGCCCCGCGACGCGCGCGACCTGATCCGGCGCCCCCACCCCCACCCCACCGGCGCCGTCCTGCACCGCGGACCCGCCGGCACCCCCGACGCCCCCGTCGAACGCATCGAGGCCGACCTCGCCGCACTCGACGTCCGCGACGCCGCCGTGCAGCGCGTCCTGCTGCTCGCCGCCACCGACGGCGACACCACCTTCGGCCAGGTCCCCGACCTGACCCTCACCCTCTCCGACGCCCGCACCGGCCTGCCCCTCGCCCGCTTCGCCATCGAAGCCGGCCGCGAGACCGCCCTGATCGCCGGCGAACTCTACCGCCGCAACGCCCAATGGAAGTTCCGCGCCGTGGCCCAGGGCTGGGCCAACGGCCTCCCCGGCCTCGCCGCGGCCTACCACTTCGAACTCCCCACGGGCGACGAGGACTTGGACACCCACGCAGCCCAGTCCGGGCTGCGCCCGGCGGCGGAGCCGGAGTTGGGCACGGTTGCCGCCGATAGAACGGAGGGTGCCGGCCAGTCCGGGCTGCGCCCGGCGGCGGTGCCGGCGTTCGGGGGTGAGGAACGGTCGGAGAAGGTGGCGGAGTCGGCAGGTGGGCGTGCGCCGCGACCCGGGCTGCGCCCGGCGGCAGGGCCGGTGTCGGGCACGGTTGCCGCCGATAGAACGGAGGGTGCCGGCCAGTCCGGGCTGCGCCCGGCGGCGGTGCCGGCGTTCGGGGGTGAGGAACGGTCGGAGAAGGTGGCGGAGTCGGCAGGTGGGCGTGCGCCGCGACCCGGGCTGCGCCCGGCGGCAGGGCCGGTGTCGGGCACGGTTGCCGCCGATGGAACGGAGGGTGCCGGCCAGTCCGGGCTGCGCCCGGCGGCAGAGCGGGTGTCGGGGCATGGTGCGGTGCCGGCGTTCGGGGGTGAGGAACGGTCGGAGAGTGTGGCGGAGTCGGCAGGTGGGCGTGCGCCACAGCCCGGGCTGCGCCCGGCGGCAGGGCCGGTGTCGGGCACGGTTGCCGCCGATGGAACGGAGGGTGCAGGCCAGTCCGGGCTGCGCCCGGCGGCAGAGCGGGTGTCGGGGCATGGTGCGGTGCCGGCGTTCGGGGGTGAGGAACGGTCGGAGAGTGTGGCGGAGTCGGCAGGTGGGCGTGCGCCACAGCCCGGGCTGCGCCCGGCGGCGGAGCCGGAGCCGGGCACAGCCGCCGCCGACGAGCCGGAGGACGCAGGCCGGTACGCGCCGCAGTCCGGGCTGCGCCAGGCGGCGGAGCCGGTGTCGGGTGCGGCTGCCGCCGATGAGACGGAGGGTGCCGGCCAGGCCGGGCCGCGCCCGGCGGCGGGGCACGGTCCGGCGCCGACGGTTGGGGTCGGGCATCGGTCGGACAGTGTGTCGGAGCAGGAGGTGGGCCGGTACGCGCCGCAGTCCGGGCTGCGCCCGGCGGCTGCGGCGGAGCCGGTGTCGGGTGCGGTCGCCGCCGACGGGACGGAGGGTGCCGGCCAGTCCGGGCCGCGCCCGGTGGCGGGGCACGGTTCGGTGCCGACGCCCGGGGGCGAGCCTCGGCCGGAGGCGGAGGGGACCTACGGGCGGGTGCCCGCACCGGAGTCCGCGCCGCTGCCTGCGCCCACCCGCGCGCCCGCCCCGGCTGCCCCGCCGGCCACCGACGAACCCTCGTCGCCGGGTGCCGCCCAGGGGGCCGCGCTGCCGGACGCGACCGAAGTGCCGCCGCTCGCCCCGGAGTTCGCTCCCCGCGCGTCCGCGCTGGACGCTGCGCGCGAGGAGTCCCCGCTCGCCCCGGCCTCCGCCCCGGAGCCCGCACCCGGTGCGGACGCCACGCGGGAGCTCCGGCTGCGTCTCCCCGCCGAGCCCGCAGGCGAATCCGGCCCCGATGCCACCCGTGAGCTTCGGCTGCGCCCGCTGCCCGGGCCGGACACACCGCCCGCACCGCCCGCACCGCCCGCGCCGTCGTTCCAACTTCCGCCGCCGCCAATGCCGTTGGCGCCGCCCGTGGTGCCGCCGCAGGCGGTCGGGGAGGAGGCGCTGCCGGTGGACATGCGCAAGCGCCTCTCGCTGCGCAAGCAGCAGGTCGCCGTCAGCCTGCACAAGCACGGCGCGCAGGGCGTGGTGGCGCGGATCCTGCTGGTGCTGGACGCGTCGGGGTCGATGGCGAAGATGTACGAGCGGGGGGTGGTCGCCGACGTGGTGGAGCGGATGGCCGCGGTGGCCGCGCAGCTGGACGACGACGGGACGATGCAGGCGTGGACGTTCGCCACCCGCCCGGCCCGGCTGCCGGACCTGAGCCTGCCGGGGCTGCCCGACTGGCTGCGACTGCACGTGCGGCCGGGGGAGCTGAGCATGTCGCTGTTCGGCCGTCGCCGGCTGCGGCCGCCGTCGCCGGACGGCCGGGTGGACATGAAGGCGGTGGGCATCCAGAACGAGGAGCAGAAGGTGATCGCCGAGGTGCGCGCGTTCGTCCACGCGTACCCGTCGCCGCTGCCCACCCTGGTGCTGTTCTTCTCCGACGGCGGCATCTACCGCAACTCGGACATCGAGGCCCAGCTGCGGGCGGCCGCCGACGAGCCGATCTTCTGGCAGTTCGTCGGCCTGGGCCGCTCCAACTACGGCGTACTGGAACGCTTCGACAGCCTGCCGGGCCGCCGGGTGGACAACGTCGGCTTCTTCTCGGTGGACGACATCAGCACCCTGCCCGACCCGGAACTGTACGACCGCCTGCTGTCGGAGTTCCCGCAGTGGATCGCCGCCGCCCGCCGCGAGGGCATCCTCCGACAGGGCTGAGGACGACCCGTCAGGCGGCCGCAGGTGCGGCCGCCGGCGGGAGCCGTCGAGCAGGCGCCGGGGCCGCAGCGCCGCCGGAGCGTACCCGGTGGGGCATGCTCCGCTGCGGCCTCCACCACGGCCAGAACGCACTGTGCTGAGCGCCCGGGCACCGACCCACACACCGGTGTCCGGCACGACGAAGCACCGCAGGTCGATCCCGGCGTCGGCGAACCGGGTCGGCGCAACGTGTCGGAGGCCGCCAGTACCGCACAGAGACGTGTCCGCGCCGACCGCCCGGCACAGGTCCACGAGCCGCCGAGTCCGCCCGGCCCCGGCCTGCCGACCGCTGCTGCGCACCACCCGGCCCCTCCGGCCGAGGATGTCGAGGAGCAGCAGCGTGGACGCTTCGGTGATCTCGGCGGTGCGGTCGGTCGTGCCGAACAGGCCGAGCAGCGGGCGCAGTTGCTCGGCGAACGCCGGCCAGAACGGGGATGCCCGGTACTGCCCGCGGAAGATGCCCTCCACCCGGCGACGGCTTCGGCCGGCCGGTCAGAGGAGTCGGCCGGTGAACCCGGCGTCGATGAGCCGCTGGTAGGCATCGTGCACCTCCGTCGGTACGTCCTGGGCGACGGCGAAGCCCCGCTTCGGGTACTCGACGACCCGCTGGAGGTCGCCCACCAGACTGTCGATCACGAGCCGGTCGTCGCCGATCATCGTCACGTACTGGTGCAGATCCATCGCGGTGGATGCGCACACCGCCTGCACCTCCGGCCACACCTGACGGCACGTGGCGTACGCCCGGCGTTCCATGTACGGCATCGACACCAGCAGCACCGATGACACCGCCACCTCGGCATCGGACAGTACCGTCCGGCTGAACTCGATGTTCTGCCCGGTGTTGCGGGCCTTCGGCTCGACCAGCACCGCTTCCTCGGGCACGCCGAGGGAGAGCGCGTGCTCCGCGAAGTGGACGGCCTCGCCGCGCGGGAAGCGGTCCGGCCGGCTCGGGTTCGGGCCGCCGGTGAACACGATCCGCGTCACCAGGCCGCGCAGGTACAGGCCGGCCGTCTCCGTCGCCACCCCGAGGTCGTGGGAGCCCAGGCCGATCGCCACGTCGCACGGCCGCAGCTCGTGGCCCATCTGCTGGTAGTCCCACAGCAGCGCGGTGTCCGCCCACTGCCGGTCGGTGATCTCGCGCTTCGTCGTGCCGGTCACGTATCTCTCCTGGTTACCTGAACTTGGCGGTCCCGCCTCTCAGTTCGACGTTCTTGCGGATGCCGTCGATGCTGCGGAGCTGGTGGCTCATACCGTACGCGGCGGCCGTGGCCGCCGCCTTGGCGAGTACCGCGAGCCCTTCCTGGACGGTCGCCCGGTCGGACAGCAGCACGTGCCCGCGCGCGGTGGCCAGCCGCACCTGCTGCATCGGCGACGTGCTGCGGCCGGCGGACTCCGCCACCGCGATCAACCGCGCGGCCTCCCCGAGGTTCCCGGCACCCCGGTGTGCGAGCGCCAGCTTCTGGTGCGCGGTGCCCCAGTCCTCCTGCTCGTCCACCGCCTCGAATCCGTTGATCGCCGAGGCCATCAACGGCATCGCCGTGTCGTGAAGCCCCTGTTTGTCCAGCGCGGTGCCCACCCACAGCTGCGCCCGGAGCCGGTCGCGGCCGCTCAGCCGATGGTCGCGACTCAACTCGCTGTACCGTGCCGCAGCCCCACCGAGGTCACCGGACATCTCGGCGACGACCGCGAGCGCCAGGTCCAGCTGCGCGACCCGGCGGGGGATGCCGAGTTGATGGAACACCGACCGGGCGTCCGCGTAGGAGCGCGCTGCCGGCCGCGGCCCGAGCAGCACCCCCCGGTCCCGGAGCAGATCACCGGCCAACGCCGTCGTCCGCGCGAAGAGATACAGACCCCGGTCGTCCAACTCCTGCGGCGGCCACCGGGTGCGCCACCTCTCCAGGAAGTCGGACGCGGCCGTGAAGTCCTGGTGGGACGCCGCGGCGACGGCCCGGTCGATGTCCTCCGTCCACGTCTCGTACTCCCACGCCCGCGGCCCGCCTCGAACCACGGCGACGGCAGGACGGCGTGATCGGGACAGGAGGGCCTCGAACCGGAGCACACCGGCCGCATCGAGGCGACCCAGCGCCGTGTCCAGGATGGCCTGCGTGTCCGGGCGCGGCCGAGTCCCGGCACCCAGCCGCTCCCAGTTCGTGACCGTTCGCACCGCCACACCCAGATCCGCGGCGAAGTCGCGCACGCTCCTGCGGCCGGCCTGCCGCAGCGCCCGCGCCTCCACCCCGGTCCACTCGCCCACCGCCGCCACGACCACCTCCTGGCTCGGCGACCATCGAAGCACTCCACGGCCTGCCGGGGTGTCAGAACTGCCACGCAACTGCCACGGCAGGGCATTCCCGTCCCTCCGGAACCGGCGGCACGCTGGACACAGCCCGAGCCGCCCGGCCGGCATTCGGCCCGCAGCGAGGCCCTCGCCAACCCGTCGCATCGGCCATCGACCACAGAAGGTAGACGTGAAGGAACCAGCGCCTGCTCAGCCCGAAACCTGCTCGCCCGTCCTCGAACCGCGGACCCGCTACCTGCGGTGGATTGCCGACCGGCCCCGGCAGGTCGTCCTCCAGCCCACGACCTTCTGCAACCTCGACTGCTCCTACTGCTACCTGCCGGGGCGCGCGGTGAAGAGCGCGATGCCCGTCGAGGTCGCCGAGGCCGTCGCCCGTTCGGTCGCCGAGCTGACCGCCACGGGCGGGCCGCCGGTGCGGATCATCTGGCACGCGGGCGAACCGCTCGCGCTCGGCCGGGCCCGATTCGCCGAACTCCTGGCACCGTTCGAGGCGTTGCGCGCCGAAGGGCGGGTTCAGCACGCCGTCCGGACCAACGCCACGCTCGTCAACGACCGCTGGTGCGATCTGCTTGCCGCCCACGGCGTCCGCGTCGGGGTCAGCATCGACGGGCCGCGCGCCCTCAACGCGCGCCGCGTCGACCGGGCCGGGCGGCCCGCCCACGACCGGATCCTGCGCGGCATCGACAGGCTGCGTGAGCACGGCCTGCCGTTCTCGGTGATCTCGGTCGTCAGCCGCGAGAACCTGAACGCGCCCGAAGCGCTGCTCGACCACCTCTCCTGCCTAGGCGGCCGCTCCATCGGCCTGAACATCGAGGAGCACGAAGGCGCCAACACCAGCCGGGCGACGCCTGATCTCCACGACACCGTCGGCTTCTGGGCCCGGGTGATCGCCTGGAGCCACGCCCACCCCGAAGCGCCGCCGGTCCGCGAGCTCGACCGGCTCGGCGCCTACCTGCGGATGGTCCGTGACGGCCCCCGCCCGCAGTGGGAGGACGCCAGGCACGATCCGATCCCCACCGTCGCCGCCGGCGGCGACGTCGCCCTGCTCAGCCCCGAGCTCGCCGACACCACGGCCCCCGCCTACGACGACTTCCGCGCCGGCAACGTCCTGGAGCGGCCGCTCGCCGAGATCCTTGCCGACGCCCACCGGCTGCGCTACGTCGCCGAGTTCCTGACCGGCCTGGACAACTGCCGTGGCAGCTGCGAGTTCTTCGACTTCTGCCGCGGCTCCCAGGCCGGGAACCGCTACTTCGAGCACGGCACCTTCACCGCCACGGAGACCGCGTACTGCCGCTCCGCCGAACAGGCCCTCGTCCTCGCCGCCGCCGACATCACCAGGAAGGACACCACCGCATGAACGCCCTCGCCACCCTCGCCGCCGTCGGCTCCCCGGAGCTCGACCACCTCCTCCGGCGGGCTGCCCGCAGCACCGCCACCGGCGGGTGGGACAACCAGGCGACCTGGAGCAACAACCCCGGCTCGCCGTGGAACAACACGCCGAGCTGGGACAACACCCCCGTCAACCCGTGGAACGACTGGCACAACGGCCCGAGCTGGAGCGACTTCCCGAACAACCGGTAGCCGACCACGTCGCTGTCAGGATCAGCACCATCGACCGGGCCCGCACCACCGCGGGCCCGGCACCCGCCCCAACCCCCGGAGCACCACCGTGAAGACCCGCGCCTACGGCACCACCCGCATCACCCTGCCCAGCCTCGACCCGACCGACCAGCACCTGGACAAGGTCGATCACCTCGGCGGCGACACCGTCCGCGACTTCCTGTACACCGACGCCGATCTGCGCGACCTCGACCTCACCGACACCGCGCTCCTCGCCGGCCGCATCCGCAACCTCTCCGCCCAACGCACCACCATGACCGGCGTCCGCCTGTCCTCCGTCGAGATCACCGCCAGCACCATCGCCTTCCTTGCCTGGTCCGGCAGCCGCGCCACCCAGACCCACTGGGCCGGCAGCCGCCTCATGGGCGCCACGATCACCGACGTCACCCTCAACGACGTCCTCTTCGAGGGCTGCCGCCTCGACTACGCCGTCTTCGAGAACGTCCGTGCCGCCGGCACCGTCGTCCTCGACCGCTGCGTCCTCACCGAGGCGACCTTCACCGGCTGCGACCTGAACGGAGTCGTCCTCCGCGACTGCGTGCTCGACCGGACCGCCTTCGGCCGCGGCCAGTACCGGGGCACCGACCTGCGCGGCAACGACCTGAGCACGATCCGTGGTACCGCCAACCTCACCGGCGGCATCATGCTCGACCCCTCCCAACCCGACCAGCTCACCCGCGCACTGCTCACCGAACTCGGCGTCACCGTCCGCCCGCTCGACCAGCCCTGAAAAGGAACCCGCCGTGTCCATCGCCGTCCCGCGCTCCGGTCTGGACGCGCTGACCGCCCGTGGCGAGACCGGGACGCTCCATGCCGGGAGCCGCGACCCGGCCTATGAGCCCGGCGCCGTCCTGCCCGCAGACCGGTGGGAGCCCCTCACTCCGGCCGCCGCCCGCCTGCTGGCCGCCGAACCCGACATGCCCGCGAACCTCCTCACCCAACTGGTCCGTCTGCCCGGCTCGTTCGACCTGGAGAAGGCACTCGCCACCCCCGTCGGCCACACCCTGCTCCCCGCGATCTCCGACGGCCCGGTCCAGTTCCTCGGCACGGTCACCAGCCCGCCCGGGCGAGCCACGACCACCCGCAACCACCACACCGGACGCCTGCTCGGCATCCACCTCGACAACTGGGACCGCCTCCCCTACTGGCGACGTGACCGTTCCCGGCGCCGCCTGTGCGTCAACCTCGGCCCCGGCCCCCGCTACCTGATCCTCGGCCACCACGACGCACAGCTCATCACCCGCACCGTCCACCCCGACGACCACGCCACCCGCTGCCCGCACACCGACGACCTCCGCCGGTACATCGCCGAGGGCCGCGAGTCGGCCTGCATCCGTGTGCGGCTCGACCCCGGCGAGGCCTACCTCGCTCCGACCGAACTCCTCCCGCACGACGGCTCCACCGCCGGCCTCGACCGGCCTTCCAGTGCGGCATTCTGGCTCGGCGAGTTCCCGGCCGACGTCCTCCCCGACCTTGGATGATCTGAAGGACGGGCCGTCGAGGCCCTGCGAGGTCAAGGTCCGCCAGGACCGTGCGGACCCCTTCGCCCTGCTCGCGTTCAGGCGGTCAGGCCGCGGCGCGCGTGGTGCGGTCGGTGACCGAGACCACGCCGTCGACGGCTGCGCAGAGGCGGTGGAGGGTGGTGGTGGGGCAGTGGGGGGCGGTGGTGCCGCTGAGGGTGACCTCGCCCTGGAAGACGTCGACGGCGATGGACGCGGGGCTGGCGCCGTCGAGGGTGGTGAGGACGTCCTCGACGATCTCGCGGCGGATCGCCTGGTCCTCGCGGAGGAAGACCCGCAGCAGGTCGCCGCGGCTGACGGTGCCGATCAGCCGGCCGTCGGCGGGGGAGACGACGGGCAGGCGTTTGACGCGGCGGCGGGCCATCAGGCGGGCGGCGGCGACCACCGTGGTCTCGGGGGTGGTGCAGACGGCGGGGGCGGTCATCAGGTCGGCGGCGGTGGTGCCGGTGCCGCGCAGGTGCACGGGGGCGGGCAGCAGGGAGGCGGGGTCGTACTGGGCGAGCTGGGTGCGCAGCAGGTCGGCCTCGGAGACCACGCCGAGCGGCCGGTGGTCGGCGTCGACCACCGGCACGGCCGTGATGTCGTACTCGGCGAGCAGCGCGACGATCTCGCGGAAGCCCGTGCCGGGGCTGACGGTGACCACCTGACGGGTCATCATCGCTCCGACGGTGCGGTGCCGCATCGCCCTTCGCCTCCTCGCTCCGCGCCCGGCCGGTGTCTGCGCTCCCACTCTGCGGGGCGGGCCGGTTCGGGCGCGAGGGCCGGAGGTCCCGGCCGCCGGGGCCGGTCGGCGGGGTGCGGCGGCAGCAGCCGCAGCCCGGAGACCCATTCGGGGCGGATCCGGACGGAGACGGCGGGCGGCCCGGTCGCGGTGGCGGGGTGCACGGCGTCGGCGTGGCCGAGCACGGTGACGGTCCAGCCGCTGCCGTCGGCCGGGTCGACCTCGTCGGCCTGGAAGGCGACGACGGTGCCGGCGACGGCCTGCAGCAGTTCCTCGTCGGGCCGGTCCACCAGCACGTCGCCGTCGCCGACCAGGCGGTAGCGGACCGGCCGGACGGCGGGCAGCGCGTGCCGGGTGTAGACGAGCCGGCCCACCGAGTGACGGGCCATCAGGCGCAGGCACTGGTGGTGGTCGAGGCTGACGCCGTCGGGCGCGGGCACGGGTTCGATGGTCATGCTCCGATCCTGGGTGCTGCGGTCCGCCCGGCGGGAGGGCCTTTGGTCGTTCCCGTCCCGGTCGAGCGGCCCCCGCACGGGTGGTTCCCGGCACCGGGATACGAACAGGTCACGGTCAATTAACTGTTCATAGAACTGTTTGTTTGTTCACCGTCAGGCTGTCAGTCGGCCAGTGCCCCGCTACCCGACTGGAGTCACGAGTGAGCCCCTCCTCCTCAGCCCGCCGCCGCACCCTCACCGCCGGCGCCCTCGCGGCGAGCGCCGCACTGCTCGTCGCCGCCGTCCAGGTCGACACCGCCTCCGCCGCCCCGGGCCGCGACGCGGCGATCGCCCGCGCGCAGGCCAACGTCGCCCACCACGCCGACCTGTTCGGCTTCGGCCCCGGCCAGGGCCTCACCGTCAAGGACGTGATCATCGACGCGGACGGCGCCCAGCACGTCCGCTTCGACCGCACCTACCAGGGCCTGCCGGTGGTCGGCGGCGACCTGGTGGTGCACCAGGACGCCCGCGGCCGGCTCACCGACTCCTCCCGCGCCAAGGGCCACGACGCCGCCGTGAAGTCCGTGGTGCCCGCCGTGTCCGCGCAGCACGGCGCGGCCGCCGCGCTCGGGCAGGCCCAGGGCATATCGGCCGCCACCGCCGCCCCCGAACTGGTCGTCTGGGCCGCCGACGGCGGCGCGCCCCGCCTGGCCTGGCAGACCACCGTCTCCGGCGAGGGCAAGCAGGGCCAGCCGGCCGGCCGGGTCGTGGTCACCGACGCCACCACCGGCGAGGCGATCGACAGCTGGGACTCCGAGCGGTCCGCCGCCGGC
This sequence comes from Kitasatospora sp. NPDC004531, assembly GCF_053602195.1. NCBI lineage: Bacteria > Bacillati > Actinomycetota > Actinomycetes > Kitasatosporales > Streptomycetaceae > Kitasatospora > Kitasatospora sp. NPDC004531. The sequence continues at coordinate 14,127 of NZ_JBSGDD010000112.1, forward strand.
ACCGGCCACTCCGAGTACACCGGCGACGTCCGGATCGACACCACCCAGCAGGCCGACGGCAGCTACGCGCTGATCGACCCGGTGCGCGGCCACACCACCAAGGACGCCAAGAACCTCGGCTCCAGCAGCGTCAAGGCGACCTCCGGCACGCTGTACACCGACGCCGACAACATCTGGGGCGACGGGAAGAAGTTCTCCACCGACCGCGCCACCGCCGCCGTCGACGCCCACGCCAACACCGCCTGGACGTACGACTACTACAAGAACACCTTCGGCCGCAGCGGCATCAAGAACGACGGCCGCGGCGCCACCGTCTTCGTCCACGTCGGCACCAACTGGGACAACGCCCAGTGGTCCGACGCCTGCTTCTGCATGATGACCGGCGACGGCGACGGCACCACCGACCCCGAGCAGGTCGACCTCGACACCATGGGCCACGAGATGACCCACGGCGTCACCAGCGCCACCGCCAACCTGCGCTACAGCAGCGAGTCCGGCGGCCTCAACGAGGCCACCAGCGACATCTTCGGCACCATGGTCGAGTGGTACGCCAACAACGCGGTCGACACCCCCGACTACCTGTTCAGCGACCAGTCCACCCCGCCGTGGCTGCGCCGCTTCGACAAGCCCTCGCTGGACGGCCGCTCCGCCGACTGCTGGAGCAAGAGCGTCGGCAAGCTGGACGTGCACTACTCCTCGGGCGTCGCCAACCACTTCTTCTACCTGGCCAGCGAGGGCAGCGGCAGCAAGACCGTCAACGGCGTCACCTACAACAGCCCGACCTGCAACGGCTCCACCGTCACCGGCATCGGCAACCAGAAGGTCGCCGCCATCTGGTACCGGGCGCTGACCGTCTACATGACCTCCACCACCAACTACGCCGGGGCCCGCACCGCCGCCCTGAACGCGGCCCGCGACCTGTACGGCACCGGCTCCGCCGAGTACAACGCGGTGGCCGCCGCGTGGAGCGCGGTCTCCGTCAACTGACGCCCCGGCACGCCCGGGCCCGCCGGCACCCGGCCTGACGGGAGGTCAGGGGGTCGCCGACGGGCCTGGCGCCGAGTCAGGTGCCGGGCGGCCGGTGCGGCATCCCGTGTTCGCACGTCCGAGCGATTCTGCGGGTCCGTTGATAGTACTAACGGATAACTCTTGACAGTGGCTGCGCATAGTCCAGGGCATGACGAGACATCTGCGCGGACCGTCGCGGCTCGGATCGCGAGCGGCCCGCCTCATCAGCGCCGCAGCCGCCCTCGGCCTGGTCGGCGCGGGCCTCACCGCCTCGCTCGCGGCCCAAGCCGCAGCGCCCGCCTCCCACCGTGCCGCGGCTTCGCCGGAGCGTGTCAGGGCCACCGGTTCCCCCCTGTTGCAGGAGGACTTCACCGGGGCGACCGCGGACCCGAGGTTCGTCGCGGTCGGTGCGGCCTGCCTCACCGGCGGTCCCGCCACGACGCCGCTCCCGCCGGACGGACGCCGGCTGACCGGTTGTCCGGTCCCGGAGGTCGGTCCGGTGCCGCCGTTGGACGGCGCACCGTTCGGCTATCTGCGGATCACCGACGCCGCCAACGACCAGAACGCGGCGGTGCTGTTCGACCAGGCGCTGCCGGCCGGGAGCGGTCTGGACGTGACGTTCGACCAGTGGCAGTACGGGAGCACGACGCCTGCCACGCCGGCCGACGGCATCTCGTTCTTCCTGGTCAACGGCGATGTCTCGTTGCAGCATCCGGGTGCGTTCGGCGGCAGCCTCGGCTACGCGCAGAAGCTGCCCGACGACAACCCCGGCCTGGCCTTCCTGCCCGGCGTCGACGGCGGCTACCTCGGCGTGGGCCTCGACGTGCTCGGCAACTACTTCGGCGACTGGGAGCACCGCGGCAACGGCTGCCCCACCCGCTCCCCGGCCGGCACCGGCTTCCGCATCCCCGCGCCGGGCGCCAACATGGTCACCGTCCGCGGCCCCGGTGACGGCCTGGACGGCTACTGCTTCCTGACCGCCACCACCAGCAACTTCTCCACCAGCGCGCCCTGGCCGTCCACCCTCCCGGGCAGCCTCCAGGGCCCGTTGACCTCGCTGCCGGTCGGCGTGACGCCCGCCCAGGCGCAGGCACTGCTGGAGCCGTCCCGCCGCCGGGTCCACGTGCACCTGACGCCGGCGCCCTCGCCGGTGCTGACCATCGACGTCGACTTCAACGACGGCACCGGCCCGCACCCGGCGCTCAGCACTCCGGCGCCCCAACCGGTGCCCGCCACCTACAAGTTCGGCTTCGCGGGCTCGACGGGTCTGTTCACCGACGTGCACCTGATCCGCAACGTGGTGATCAACACCGACCAGCCGCTGCCTGAGCTCAACCTGGTCAAGCAGGCCCACCGGCCGCTGCCGGCGGACCTGACGGCCGGCTCGCAGGTCCCGTACGACTTCGTCGTCACGAACGCCGGGAACGTCCCGATCAACAACCTGGGCGTCAACGACCCGAAGGCGGGGCCGGTCCACTGTCCGGTGACGGTGCTGCAGCCCGGTGAGACCGTCACCTGCACCGCCACCTACATCGTCACCGCGGCGGACGTGGCAGCGGGGCAGGTCGTCAACACCGCCGTGGCCACCGGAACGGCGGACGGCGATCCGGTCCAGTCGCCGCCGTCGACCGAGACCGTCCCGCTGATCACACCGCCGGGCCTCGATGTCGTCAAGCAGGTGGACGTCCCCGGACCGTTCCACGTCGGCGACACCGTTCCCTACACGTACGTCGTGAGGAACACCGGCGGTACCGAGATCACCGGCCTCGCCGTGACCGACGACCGGGTCACCGGCATCACCTGCGACCTCACGACGCTCGCCCCGCGCGGCAGCCCCGGCGACAGCACCGAGTGCCACGGCAGCTACGTGATCACCGCCGCGGACGCCGACGCCGGCCAGGTGACCAACCATGCCGTCGCCCACGGCACCAGCGACGGCCGGCCGCTCGACTCCCCGGAGACGGAAGCCACCGTCCCGGTCGTCGGCCCGTCCTCGGTGGCGCTCACCAAGTCGGCCGACACCGCGGGCCCCGTCCGGGTCGGTGATGCCGTCGACTACACGTACACGGTGACCAACACCGGGGAGACGGTCCTCCACGACGTCTTCGTCGTCGACGACCACTCGCCGACCGTCACCTGCGACGCCACCGTCCTGAACCCCGGCGGCAGCACCACCTGCCGCGCCCGCTACGTCGTGACCGTCGGCGACCGCGCCCTCGGCCACCTCACCAACCGCGCCCAGGCGGTGGGCACCGACCCCCGGGGAGAGACCGTCGTCAGCGCGCCGCAGGAAGTGTCCCTGCCCGTCGTCGGCGACGCCCGGCTGGAGCTGGAGAAGACCGCGGACAGCGCGGGCCCGTTCCGGCTCGGGGACACGGTGGACTACACGTACACCGTGGCCAACCCCGCCGAGCTGACGGTGTCCGACGTGACCGTGGTGGACGACCGCGTCACGTCGGTGGTCTGCGACGCGACGACGTTGGCCGTCGGGGAGAACACGCGCTGCCGCGGGAGCTACGTCGTCACGGAGGAGGACGTGACAGCCGGTCAGGTGACCAACACGGCGTACGCGGAGGGCGCCGACCCCGAGGGGATGCCGGTGCGGAGCCCGGCCGTCGAGGTGACGGTGCCGGTGATCGGCGAGGCCGTGCTGGACATCGGGAAGAGAGCCGACAGCCCGGGCCCGTTCCATCTGGGCGAGGCGGTGTCCTACACCTATGTCGTGACCAACAGCGGTACGGCGGCGGTCGCCAACCTGACCGTGAGCGACGACCACGTCGCGTCGGTGACGTGCGACGTCGCGACGCTCGGCCCGTCGGAGAGCACGCTCTGCCACGGGAGTTACGTCATCTCCGCGGCAGATGTGACGGCCGGGCAGGTGACCAACACGGCGCACGCCGCAGGCACGGACCCCGAGGGCCGGACGGTCGAGAGCCGGCCTGCCGAGGCGACCGTCCCGGTCGTCGGCGAGGCCCGGCTGGTCCTGCAGAAGGCCGCGGACAGCGCCGGCCCGTTCCACGCCGGCGACACCGTCCCCTACACGTACACGGTGACCAACACCGGAACGGCGGCGGTCGCCAACCTGACCGTGAGCGACGACCACATCGCGGCCGTGACGTGCGACTCCACGACGTTGAACCCCGGGCAGAGCACGTTCTGCCACGGCAGCTACGTCATCACCGCGGCGGACGTCACGGCCGGGCACGTGACCAACACCGCCCACGCCGACGGCACCGACCCGCAGGGCGATCCCGTGCAGAGCCCGCCCGGCGAGGCCACCGTCGAGATCGCCGGCAACGCCCGACTCACCCTGCAGAAGACCGCGGACAGCGCCGGCCCGTTCCACCTCGGCGACACCGTGCACTACACGTACACCGTCACCAACGCGGGGACGGCGGCGCTCGGCAACCTGACGGTGACCGACGACCACGTCGCGGCCGTGACGTGCGACGTGACGACGCTGAACCCCGGGCAGAGCACGTTCTGCCACGGCAGCTACGTCATCACCGCCGCTGATGTGACGGCCGGGCACGTGACCAACACGGCGCACGCGGACGGCGTCGATCCCGAGGGGACGCCGGTGCAGAGCCCGCCCGGCGAGGCGACCGTGCCGGTGGTGGGCGACGCCGTCCTGGCCATCGCGAAGGCGGCGGACTCGGCCGGCCCGTTCCACGCGGGCGACACGGTGTCGTACACGTACACCGTGACGAACACGGGGACGGCGGCGGTCAACGCCCTGACCGTCGCGGACGACCACGTGGTGTCGGTGACGTGCGGGGCGACGACGCTGAACCCCGGGCAGAGCACCCGGTGCCACGGCAGCTATCTGGTGACGGCTGCGGATGCGCAGGCCGGCCGGGTGACCAACACCGCGCATGCCGAGGGCACGAACCCGCGCGGGGAGACGGTGGTGAGTCCGCCGGCGGTGGTGACGGTGCCGGTGGTGGGTACGGCCGCGTTGGCCCTCGCGAAGGCGGCGGACTCGGCCGGCCCGTTCCACGCGGGCGACACGGTGTCGTACACGTACACCGTGACGAACACGGGGACGGCGGCGGTCAACGCCCTGACCGTCGCGGACGACCACGTGGTGTCGGTGAGGTGCGGGGCGACGACGCTGAACCCCGGGCAGAGCACCCGGTGCCACGGCAGCTATCTGGTGACGGCTGCGGATGCGCAGGCCGGCCAGGTGACCAACACCGCGCATGCCGAGGGCACGAACCCGCGCGGGGAGACGGTGGTGAGTCCGCCGGCGGTGGTGACGGTGCCGGTGGTGGGTGCGGCCGCGTTGGCCCTCGCGAAGGCGGCGGATTCGGCCGGCCCGTTCCACGCGGGCGACACGGTGTCGTACACGTACACCGTGACGAACACCGGCACTGCCCCCGTCCACGGGATCACGGTCTCGGACGACCGTGTCACGTCGGTGACGTGCGGGGCGACGACGCTGGACCCCGGGCAGAGCACCCGGTGCCACGGCAGCTATCCGGTGACGGCTGCGGATGCGCAGGCGGGGCGTGTCACGAACACCGCTCGCGCGAACGGCACCGACCCCGCGGGCCGGCCCGTCCAGAGCCCGCCCGGCGAGGCCACGGTTCCGGTCGTCGGTGCGGCCGCGTTGAGCATCGAGAAGGCGGCCGACGGCGCCGGCCCGTTCCACGCCGGCGACACCGTCTCCTACGTCTACACGGTCACGAACACCGGCTCGACGGTGCTGACGGACGTGACGGTCCGGGACGACCGGGTGGCGTCGGTGTCGTGCGGGGCGACGACGCTGGAGCCGGGTGCGAGCACCACGTGCCGCGGCTCGTACGTGGTGACTGCGGAGGACGCGCAGGCCGGCCACGTGACGAACACGGCGACGGCTTCGGCCCGCGACCCGCAGGGGGAGCTGGTGGAGAGCGGGCCGGTCGAGCTGTGCGTCGCGGTGTCGCAGTGCCCGGAGAAGGACGGCTGCGGGAAGCCGCCCCACCAGG
>NZ_JBSGDD010000113.1:0-19606 GCF_053602195.1 Kitasatospora sp. NPDC004531
TTCTGTGAGCGTGCTCGACCTCGCCTCCGCGCCGGCGGCGGCGGCGATGGGCGTGCGGGAGGCGCTGCGCTCCCGGCGCAGCAGCTTCGGCCGGTTCACCGGCAACCCGCCGACGTCCGCCGAGCAGCTGTCCACGGCGCTCGCCGCGGCCGCGTCGGCCGGCCGGCTGCCGGGCTGCCAAGAGGGGCCCGCCACGGGCTCGTTGACGCGCCTGCACGTGTTCGTCAACCACGTCGCGGGCGTGCCGGCCGGCGCGTACGCGTACCAGCCGGTCGGGCGCACGCTGCGGCCGGTGAAGGCGGGCGGGCAGGGCGGGTTCCTGCAGCGGAACTACTTCCTGGACAACTACAACCTGGAGCAGGCCGGCGCGGTGATCCTGGTCAGCGCCCCCACCCCCGCCGTGCTGGACGCCCTCGGCGACCGGGCGCTGCGGCTGGTGAACGCCGCCGTTGGCGCGAGCTCGCAGGCCCTGTACACCGTCGCCCCGGCGGCCGGACTGGCCTGCGGGGTGGCGCTCGGCTTCGACTCCGTCTCCTACACCGAGCACCTGGGCCTGGCGGACGGCGAGGAACTGCCGCTGCTGATCATGATGATCGGCCTGGAGCACCGCAGCCCGGCCGACTTCGACCACGCGATCGCCTGACCGGCGGAGGAACGTTGACCACCACAGTGACCGCCGCGGACCCCGGGCGGCAGGACCGGCCCGACGAGCGCCCGCTCGGCCTCGGCCCCCGCTTCATGCTGCGCGCGGGCGGCCTGCCCGTGGAGGCCGTGCACGGCCTGCGCTCGGACGAAGTCCTCGACTGGGCCGAGGAGTTGCTCGCCGAGGAGGAGCGCCTGGCCGACCTCGGCGCCCGGCTCAGCGACCCGCTGTCGGCGCTCGTCAAGGCCGCGCCGGACGCCGACGACCGGCGCCGGCTGCTGGACGTGCGGCGCCGCGTGTTCAACAACCGGCTGCCCGCCCGGCCCGCCGAGGCGCTCGACCTGGTCCGCCGGTTCGACGCCGCCACCGCCGAGCTGCTCGCCCGGTGGCTGCCCGCCCGACAGCGCCTGACCGAGCTCCGGGAGGCCGGCGGGCCCGCCTTCGAGCGCGAACTCGTCCGCACCCGCGCCGAGTTGCGCCGCCTGGCCGACCAGGACGAGCTGCGGCTCGGCCTGCTGCTGGCCTCGCCGTCGCTGGAGGCCCGGCTGGACGGCATTGGCGCGCCCGACGCCGTCCCCGACAAGCGCACCCGCAGGATGGAGCGCTCGCTGCTGTCGTACCTGTACCGGACGGCCTGCAAGACCAGCCCGTTCAGCACCTTCACGCCCGTCGCCGCCGGGGTCTTCGAAGCGGGCGACGGCGGGGCGGGCGACGGCGGGGCGCAGGTGCTGCTCGGCGAGGGGCGCGGCAGCCACCCCCGGCTGAACGTGGTGGCGCTGGCCCGCCTTGCCGAGCTGATCGCCGCCGACCCGCGGCGCCGCGCCGACCTGCCGGTGGCCCCCGCCTCCGGGATGGAGCTGACCGAGGACCGGGTCCGCTACGTGCGGCGCTCGGTGACGGCCGGCGACACGGGCGCGACGGTGAGCTTCGACGCCGTCCGCGACCGGCTGTTCTTCCTGCGCCTGAGCGGCGTGCTGGAACGCCTGCTGGAGCTGTTCCGCACCCGGCCGCGGATCCGGTTCGGCGAGCTGGCGGCGGAGCTCGCCGCCCGGCTCGGCCCGGACGGCGACGCGGACGACGCGCAGCGCTACCTGGCCGCGCTGCTGGACGTCGGCGTCCTCCAACTGCCGCTGCTGGCAACGGATGTGCACAGCGACGACCCGGTGCGCGCGTTCCGGCGGGCGCTGCGCTCGCTGGAACGGCCGTGGGCGACGGCGGTCGCCGACCGGCTGGGCGGGCCGATCGCCGCGCTGGAGCGCTGGCCGGCCGCCGACGGGCCGGCCCGGCGGGCGCTGCTGGCCACCGTCCGCTCCGAACTCGCCGACATCCAACGCGAGTTGGGGGACGAGCGGGCGGCCGTCCCGCAGACCCTGGTGTACGAGGACGTGGACGCCGGGGAGGTGACGGCCGACGCGCGGCTGTGGGCCGAGCTGGCGGCCGCGCCGCTGGCCGAACTCGCCCGCATCCTGCCGGTGTTCGACCTGGGCCTGGCCCAACGGCTCACCCTGAAGGGCTTCTTCCTGGCCCGGCACGGCCACGGCGGGCGCGCCGACGACCTGCTGCAACTGGTGCACGACTTCCACGAGGACATCTTCCACCAGTACCTGCAGTTCACCGCGGCCAGGCCGGGCGAGGCCGAGCACGGCGGCTACCCGGCGGAGGAGAACTGGCTCGGCCGGCCGGAGATCACCGCGCTCGACGCGGCCCGCGCCGAACTGGCCCGCCGGATGCGCGAGCACGCCGAGCAACTGGGCGACGGAGCGGAGGAGTTGACGCTCTCCGACGAGGACCTCGCCGCCGTGGCCAGCCGACTCGGCACCCCGGCGGGCCGGTTCGCGCCGCACAGCCACTTCGTCCAGCTGTCCGTGCGGGACGGCGAGCCGCTGGTGGTGCTCAACCACTCCTACGGCGGCGTGTGCTTCCCGTTCACCCGGTTCACGCACTGCTTCGACGACCCGGCGCGCACCGCGGACCTGTCGGCCGCGCTGCGCGGGACGCTGCGCGCGGCGGCGCCCGGGGGCGCGGTGCTCGCCGAGGTCACCGCCGGTGCGGCGACGACCAACCTGAACCTCCACGGGCGGCTCACCGACTACGAGTTGGTGTGCCCGGGCGAGAGCAGCACCGCCCCCGAGGACGCCCGGATCCACCTGGACGACCTGTACGTCGAGCACGACGCGGACGCCGACCGGCTGGTGCTGCGCTCGCGCCGGCTGGGCGTCGAGGTCGTCCCGGTCTACCTCGGCTACCTGGTGCCGATGGTGCTGCCCGAGATCCCGCGCAGCCTGCTGCTGTTCTCGCCGACCTCGCGGGTGACGCCCGAGCTGTGGCGCGGCGTGCCCGCCGCCCCGGCGCGCGAAGGCGTCGCCCGCCGCCCCCGGGTCCGCTACGGCAGCCTGGTGCTGCACCGCCGCAGCTGGACCGCCACCGCCGCGGCGCTTCCCCAACTCCCGCAGGGAGTCACCGAGTCGGAGCGATACCTGGAGTGGCAGCGCTGGCGTCGCCGGCACGGGCTGCCGCTGCGGGTGTTCGCCCGGGCGTACCCCGAGGGGCCCGGCGTCCCCCTCGGGGCCGCCAAACCCCAGTACCTGGACTTCGCGAGTCCGCTGTCCGTGCTGGCGCTGGAGGGCCTGCTGTCCGGCGGCGTCGGACGGCTGGTGCTGGAGGAGATGCTGCCCGCCGAGGACGCGCTGCACGTGCGCTCCTCGCGCGGGCGGCACGTCGCCGAACTGGCCCTGGAAGTCCTGCCGTTGGGGCAGCACGACGGGCCCCGGAAGAACGGCCGTGCGATCGAGCCGCGGCGAGGAGAGCCGAACCATGACTGACCTGCCGACCACCCGGCACACCCCGGGCGACTGGCTCGCCCTGCACGTCTTCTACGCGGCCAGCCCGGGCCCGCTGCTGCTGCAGTGCGTACGCCCGCTGGTCACCGAGCTGACCGAACAGGGCCTGCTCGCCGGGTACTTCTTCATCAACTACTGGGTGGAGGGCCCGCACCTGCGGCTGCGGCTGCGGCCCGCCCGCCCCGAGGCGGCCGAGCAGGTCCGCGCACGCGCCGAGGCCGCCGTCGCCGACTTCCTGCGCCGCCGCCCCGCGCTGTACCAGGTCGAGGACAGCTTCTTCGCGGAGCTGTACAACACCATGTTCGAGCTGGAGTTCACCCCCGACGAGCGCACCCGACTGGTCGGCCCGGACGGGCGGATGAGGCTGCGGGAGAACAACACCTTCAGCCGCGAGGCGTACGAGCCCGAGTACGGCAAGTACGGCGGAGCGGCCGGCATCGACCTCGCCGAGTGGCACTTCCAGCACTCCAGCGACCTGGTGATCGAAACCACCCGCACCATGAACCTGCACCTGCGCACCGTGGTGCTGGGCCTGGCGACCCAGCTGATGATGACCATGACGGCATGCTTCCTGCCCGAGGACGACGACCTGCTGCACTTCCTCGACCGCTACCACGCGTTCTGGAACCACGCCTTCGACGGCACCAACTACACCGCGCAGCAGGGCTACGACCGCGCCTACGCCACCATGGGCGACACCCTGCCCGCCCGGTTCCGGGCGATCCGCGCCGCGATCGCCGACCGGGCCACCGACCGGCTGCCGGCCGTGCTCCGCGGCTGGGCCGAGCACTGCATCGAACTGCGCGCCCGCGCCGCCGAGTTGGCGCGCCGCGGCGAGCTGGTCTTCCGCTCCTGGGACGGCGAACGCGACCTGACCGTCACCGACCCCGCGCAGGCCCTGCCGATGCTGCTGTTCCCGTACGCGCACATGACCAACAACCGGCTGTCGGTGACCGTCCGCGACGAGGCCTTCCTGTCGTACATCCTGGCCCGCGCGCTGCGCGAGCCCTCGGTGGCGCGGTGAGCGCCCGGGGGCTGCTGGAGCTGCGGCCGAGGATCCGCCCCGACCTGCGGATCGCCCGGCCGCTGCGGCGCGGCGCCGTCGTCGTCCACCTCGTCCACGACCCGCTCTGCGGGCGGCAGTTGGAGCTCGGGCCGAAGGAGCACTTCATCGTCGCCCGGCTCGACGGCACCCGCACCCTCGCCGAGGTCGGCGCGCAGTACGCGGAGTACTTCCGGGCCCGGCTCGGCGAGCCGCAGTGGCAGCAGATGATGGGACTGCTGTACACCCGCGGCCTGCTCGCCGACGCCCCCGTCCCGGTGCCGCAGGCCGCCGACCCGCCCCGCTCGACCGTCCTCAACGGCCGCACCCGGCTGGTCGCCGACGCGCCCGCGCTGCTCGACGCCCTGCACGCCGCCACCGCCTTCGCCCGCCGCCGCGCCGTCCTCGCGCCGCTGCTGGCCCTGGTCGCGGCGCTGCTGGTCGCCGTCGCCGTCCAGCTGCCCACCCTGATCGACGAGACCCGGCGGCTCGCCGAGAACCCCGTCGCCCTGTTCGCCGTCGGCACCCTGCTGTGGACCAGTCTCGCCCTGCACGAACTCGCCCACGGCCTGGTCGGCCGCGCCCACGGCGGACACATCGGCGAGATCGGGCTGCGCTGGCGGCTGCCGATGACGTACCTGTACTGCGAGGTCGAGGACGTCCGGTTCTTCGCCCGCCGCCGCGACCAGATCGCCACCGCCGGGGCCGGCGCGATCGCCAACCTGGTGTTCCTGCTGCCGTTCTACCCCGCCTGGGCGCTGCTGCCCGCCCACGCGCAGGCCCGGCCGTTCCTCGGCGCACTGCTGCTGCTCGGCACCGCCGTCGCTCTCGGCAACCTGCTGCCGCTGCCCCCGCTGGACGGCTACAAGGCGCTCGGCTACGCCCTGGACACCCTCCAACTGGCCACCGAGAGCCGCAGGTTCGCCGCCGTCGCGGCCCGCGCCGCGATCCGCCGCGACAGCGCCGAACTGCGCCGCTACCCGACCCGGCTGCGGCTGGCCTACGGCGGCTACGCCCTCGGCTGCGCCGCACTCTCCGCCGCGCTGCTGGCCGCCGCGAGCGCCCTGCTGGCGGCCTGGTTCGGGCCGCCCGCCGGCTGGCTGCCCGGCGGGGCGGTGGCGGCCGCGCTGGTGCTGTGGGCGGCGGGACGGGGGACGCGGGCGCTGCGGGACGGGCGCGGGTCGTGATGAGCCCAAGTCCCTTTGTGGTGAAGGAAGTCGACGCGATGCGGGTAAGGAGTGGGAACTGATGGGCGCAGCTGGGAGCCGCCCCGACGCGGCGGTGGCGTTGCACGACGTCCGCAAGCGCTACGGCGCCGTCCAGGCACTCGACGGAGTGTCACTGACCGTGGAGCGGGGCGAGTTCTTCGGCATCCTCGGCCCCAACGGCGCGGGCAAGACCACCCTGGTGGAGATCGTCGAGGGCCTGCGCACCCCCGACTCCGGCACCGTCCGGGTGTTCGGCGAAAGCCCCTGGCCGCGCAACACCGCGCTGCTGCGCCGCCTCGGCATCCAGACCCAGAGCTCGGCGTTCTTCACCCGGCTCACCGCCCGCGAACACCTGGAGACCGTCGCCGCGCTCTACCGCCTCGACCGGCCCGCCGCCGGGCGCGCCCTCGGCCTGGTCGACCTCGCCGACCACGCCGACCGCCGCGTCGACCAGCTCTCCGGCGGCCAGCGCCAACGCCTGGCCCTGGCCACCGCGCTGATCCACGACCCCGAGCTGATCTTCCTGGACGAGCCGACCGCCGCCCTCGACCCGGCGGCCCGGCGCTCCCTGTGGGAGGTGCTGCGCGGGCTCATGGGCGACGGGCGCACCATCGTGTACACGACGCACCACCTGGACGAGGCGGAGGCGCTGTGCGACCGGGTGGCGATCGTCGCCCGCGGCGCCGTCCTCGCCGTCGACACCCCCCGGCACCTGATCAAGTCGCTCGCCGCACCCACCCGGCTGCGCGTCCCCGCCTACCGGCTCGGCGTCGAGGACGTCCGCGAGCTGCCCGGCGTGGAGAGCGCCGGCATCGAGGGCGGCGAACTGGTCGTCACCACCCACACCCCCAACCAGGTGCTGCTCGCCCTCGGCGAACTGGTCGGCCTGGAGGAGATCACCACCCGCACGGCGACCCTTGAGGACGCGTACCTCGAACTGACCGCGGCGGAGCGCCGACCGTGAACGCCCACCGGCACGCGAGGCCGGCGCAGCGCCCACCGGCACGCGAGGCCGGCGGAGCGCCGACCGTGAACGCCCACCAGGACCCGACCGCAACGGAGCGCCGACCGTGAACGCCTACACCGCAGTGACCAGGGCCAGCTGCCTCGCCTACCTGCGCGACCGCACCTCGGTGATCTTCACCTTCGCGTTCCCGCTGGTGTTCCTGATCGTCTTCGGGATGCTCTTCCAGGGGCAGCAGGTGGACGGCGGCCTGTCCTACATCAACTACATCGCGCCCGGCGTGCTGTCCTGGGGCATCGGCAACGCCGCCCTGTTCGGCGTCGCGTTCACCCTGATGCACTGGCGCCGCGACGACTTGCTGCGGCTGATCTGGCGCACCCCCACCCCGCTGCCCACCGTGCTCGGCGCCCGCTACGCGGTGGCCCTCGGCACCGGCCTGGTGCAGGCCGTGCTGTTCACCGCCGTCGCGCTCGGCGCGTTCGGCCTGCGGCTGTCCGGCTCCTGGCCGCTCGCCCTGCCCGTGCTGGTCTTCGGCATCACCGCCTTCGCCGCACTCGGCCTGGTCGTCGGCACGCTCGCCAACACCCCCGAGGCGGTCGCCGCGATCGCCAACTGCGTGATGGTGCCGATGGCGTTCCTCTCCGGCGCGTTCTACCCGATCGACCTGATGCCCGGCTGGCTCCAGGCGCTCAGCCGCGCCCTGCCGCTGCGCTACTTCGACGAGGGCGTCACCGACGCCGTCGGCGGCCGCGGCGGCCTCGCCCTGCCGCTGCTCGACTGCGCCGCGCTCACCGGCTTCACCCTGCTCTTCGCGCTGATCGCCACCAAGACCTTCCGCTGGAGCAACCGGAACTGACGCACCGTCAACTCCCTTCCACTGCACGCCGACCCGCCCAGCGGACGGACCGACCGCACCCCGGCCCCGCCCGGCCGGGGTCTCCCCGGAGGCACCAGATGACCACCCCCGCCGAAGCCGCGTTCGAAGCCGCCAGGGACCGGACGGAACGCCGCCTCGCCGAACGCGCCGCCGCCGACGGGCTCCCCGCGCCCGCCGTCGCCGTCCTCGGCGGCACCGACCTGCTGCGCCCCGAACCGGCCGACGCCGCCCGCCGGCGCGCCGCCGCCACCGTCCACCTCACCTCCCAGGCCGTACTGGTCGGACCCTGGGGCGGCGACGCCTCCCCGCCCGCGTGCGGCACCTGCCTGGCGATGCGCTGGCAGCGCCTGCGCAGCCGCACCGAACGCGACGCCCTGGAGACCGGCCGGGGCAGCACCCTGGCCGGCCCCGGCCTGCCCGCACTGACCGACCACGCCGTGGACGCCGTCTGGGCGCTGCACCGCCTCACCGTCGACGCCGCTCCACCCGGGCTGCCGCAGGTCTCCCGGCTCGACCTGGAGACGCTGCGCGTCCAGACCGTCCCGCTGCTCGCCGAGGCGCTGTGCCCGTCCTGCGCCGCCGACAGCGCCGCGCAGCCCGAACAGCCCGAACAGCCCGAACAGCCCGTGCTGCCGCTGGCCTCCCGCACCAAGCCCGCCCCCGACCGCCGCCGGCTGCGCCCCGCCGACGGCTACCAGCTGCCCGAGGCCGCGCTCGCCAACCCGGTGTGCGGCGTCCTCGGCGCGGGCACCTGGTCGGACGTGGTGTCGCCGACCACCGCGCCGGTCGCCGGCACCGTCTTCATGCGCGGCTACGCCGGGCTCAGCGACGTCACCTGGAGCGGCCAGGCCGACTCCTTCCGGGCCAGCCGCTCGCTCGCCTTCCTGGAGGGACTGGAACGCTACGCGGGCACCCACCGCCGCGCCAACACCCCGATGCTGACCGAGAGTTACCACAACCTCGGGGCGGCCGCGCTCGACCCGCGCGCCTGCGGCCTGTACAGCGAACGCACCTACCGCGACGACCCGATGCTCGGCCCGTTCGACCCCGACCGGCCGATCCCGTGGGTCCGGGGCTGGTCCCTGCGCGACGACCGGCCGGTCCTGGTGCCCGCCCGGCTCTGCTACTACAGTGCGGGCATCGCCGCCGACAACTTCGTCTTCGAATGCTCCAACGGCTGCGCCACCGGCAGCTGCCTGGAGGAGGCGATCCTGCACGGCCTGCTCGAACTGATCGAACGCGACGCCTTCCTGCTCGGCTGGTACGGCAACGCCCCGCTGCCCGAGATCGACCTTGCCGCCGGCACCGGCCCCGCGCTGCGCGCCATGCTCGACCGGGCCGCGCTGCTCGGCTACGACGTGCACGCCTTCGACAACCGGATCGACCTGGCCGTGCCCGTGGTCACCGCGCTCGCGGTGCGCCGCGACGGCGGCCCCGGCACCCTCGCGTTCGCCGCCGCCGCCGGATTCGACCCCGAGGAGACGATCGGATCCGCGGTCTCCGAGATCCTCACCTACATCCCGCACCTGCCCGGCCAGGTCCGCGAACGGCCCGCCGAACTCGCCGCCATGGCCGAGGACTTCGACCTGGTGCGCCGCCTGCCCGACCACGCCGCGCTGTTCGGCCTGCCGCAGATGGCCCGGCACGCCCGCAGCTACCTGGAACCCGCCGCACCCGCCCGGCCCGCCGCCGAACTGTACGCCGACTGGGCCGAGTCGTGCCCGCGCGGCACCGACCTGCTCGACGACCTGCGGTTCTGCCGCGACCGGTTCACCGAGGCCGGCCACGACGTCATCGTGGTCGACCAGACCTCGCCCGAACAGCGCCGACTGGGCCTGCACACGGTCTGCACGCTGGTCCCCGGCCTGCTCCCCATCGACTTCGGCTGGACCCGCCAGCGCGCCCTGCGACTGCCGCGCCTGCGTACCGCGCTGCGGCGCGGCGGGCTGCGCGACAGCGACCTCGCCGAGGACGAACTGCGGCTCGTCCCGCATCCGTTCCCGTAGCCGCCCGCTTCCGGATTTTGGCGAACGGCCGACGGCCCCCCACCCGTGCGGGCGGAGGGCCACCGGACGACCGCGGCGCAGGCTCAGGCGCAGCAGGAGGTGGTGCTGGTGGTGCTGGAGCAGGTGCTGGTGCTGGAGCAGGAGGTCGAGGAGCCCAGCATGACCTCGGAGGTGTCCGAGTAGTCGCTGATCTCGAAGGTCTCCGACTCGAGGTTGAGGATCTCCTGGGCCAGCGAAGCGAGCGAGGTGTCGGCCATGGCATTTCTCCTTTCGGTGCAGGGGGCGGCCGGGCCGAACGGCCCGGCCGGGACGGAAGGAGCCGGCGGAGCTTCTCGCGAACCACCGCCGTGCACACCTCAGTTCTACGGGCAGCCGCTGGCAGGACCGGGCGTGCCCCACTGACAAGTCACTGACACGCCCGCCGATCCACCAGGAGCCCGCCCCGATGGTCACCGTCCCCTCCGCCGACGGCCTCGCCAGGGCCGTCGAGCTCTACCTCGACCTGCACCGCCACCCCGAACTCTCCGGCGCCGAACAGCGCACCGCCGCCCGCCTCGCCGACCACCTGACCGGGGCCGGATACGACGTGACGACCGGCCTCGGCGGCCACGGCGTCGCGGGCGTGCTGCGCAACGGACCCGGCCCGGTGGTGCTGCTGCGCGCCGAACTCGACGCGCTGCCGATCGCCGAACGCACCGGCCTGCCGTACGCCAGCACCGCCACCGGCCGCACCCCCGACGGCCGCGAGGTGCCGGTGATGCACGCCTGCGGCCACGACGTGCACCTCGCCTGCGCCGCCGGAGCCGCCGCCGCCCTCGCCGCGCGCCGGGAGGACTGGCGCGGCACCGTGCTGGTGGTCGGCCAGCCCGCCGAGGAGACCCTGTCGGGCGCGCGGGCGATGCTGGCCGACGGCCTGTACCGGCGCTTCGAGCCGCCGTCGGTGGTGCTCGCCCAGCACACCGCGCCGCTGCCCGCCGGGATGGTCGCGCACGGCCGGGGCCCGATGACGGCCGGCAGCCGCACCCTGCGGGTGGTGATCCACGGCCGCGGCGGCCACGTCGGCGCGCCCCACCTGGCGCTGGACCCGGTGGTGGCGGCCGCCGCCGTGGTCCTGCGGCTCCAGTCGATCGTGGCCCAGGAGACCGCGCCCGCCGAGCAGTTGGTGGTCACCGTCGGTTCCCTGGAGGCGGCCGGGCAGGGCCACGTCGTCCCCGACCGGGCGGTGCTGACGGTCACCGTCCGGGGCTTCGCCGAGGACTCGCTGGAGCGGGCCTGCGCGGCCGTGCGACGGATCGTCCGGGGCGAGGCCGCCGCGTCCGGCTGCCCCCGCGAGCCCGAGTTCGAGGAACTCTCCCGCTCCGGCGTCAACACCCCCGACCCGGACCTCACCGGCCAACTGCGCACCGTCCACCGGGAGTTGTTCGGCCCCGCCCGGGTCGCCGAGTGGCCGCCCGCGCTCGCCGCCGAGGACTTCCCGCTGTTCGGCCCCGCCGGGGAGAGCCTGCACGGGGTGCCCGGCATCCGCACCGCCTACTGGATGCTCGGCACCGTCGGCCCCGACCAGTGGAACGCCGCCCCCGGCGACGGCGCCGCCCGGAAACTCGCCGCCCTGCCCGCCAACCACTCACCCGCCTTCCGGCCCCAGGCCGGCGCCACGCTGCGCACCGGAATCGCCGCCCTGCACGCGGCCGCCCTCTCAACCCTGGGACGCCCGTAGCCGGTTGACCGCCGCGTGGTCGGATGAAAGGCGGCGCGGGCGGCGTTGACGAGTGGACACGCGGGCGCCGCGAACGCCGAGCCCGCCCTGCCGAAGACCGGAGGACCCGATGGCACTGAACTGCTCCACCTGCACCGCCGCCGGCCAGTCCCTGCTCACCCCGCTCGGCGGCCTCGCCGTGCTGGCCGCCGCGCTGACCTGGTTCCAGCTCAAGGTCGAGATCGGCGCCGAACGCAGGACCGGGACCACCGAGTTCGAGTTCCGCCTCACCAAGCAACCCGCCGACGGCCCCACCCTCCGCGCCCTCACCGCCGCCACCACCCGCCACCTCCTCGACTGACCGCCCACCCGGGGCGTCCGGCGAGCCATAAGGTCGTCCCGTGACCGAGGCCCCCGCGCAACACCCGCACGACCACGCGAACCGGACGCTCCGTCAACTGATGGGCGAACCCGCCTGGACGACGATGCTCGCCGGAGCGCCGGCGCGCCGCCACCCCATCGGCTCCACGCTGCTCCGCCAGGGCGAGACCGGACAGCACGTCCTGGCGCTGCTCACCGGCGTCGCCAAGGTGCTCCGGCGCGAACACGGCGGCGAACTCACCCTGCTGGCGTTCCGGGGGCCCGGCGAGCTGCTCGGCGAAGTGGCCGTCCTGGACGGCGGCACCCGGTCGGCGAACGTGCTGACCATCACCGACTGCACCGTCGCCGTCCTGCCGAAGCCGGCGTTCCTGCGCTTCGTCGCCGACCAGGACCTGTACCCCACCCTGGTCCGCTACGCCCTCGCCCGGCTGCGCGAGTCCGACCTCGCCCGGGCCGGCGGCGACATACTGCCCCGCCTCGCCGCCGCCCTGCTGGCCCTCGCCGAGATGTCTGCCGCGCCGTCCGGCGAGCCCGTCGAACTCGCGCTCACCCGCGAGGAGTTGGCCCAACACCTCGGGGTCTCCCGGAACACCGTCAGCACCGGCCTCGGCGCCCTCGCCCCGTTCGGCGTGCACAGCGCCAGGAAGCGGATCCGGCTCACCGACCTGCCCGCGCTGCGCTGCGCCGCCGCGGACCGCTGATCGACGAACGCCCGTTCGCGTGACGGCTGTCACGCTCCTTTCGCACCGAGCGGGCACACCGGGTGGCGCGAACTCGGGAAGCTGGAGGCGCTTCGTCCGCACAAGAAGATCTCCGAGGTGCCGTCATGAACCAGTACGACCAGGCGAGTCCGCTGCCCCCGGCCAGCGCGCTGCCGAACAGCCGCAGCCGTCAACTGCCGCCCTACCGCGGGCTGGTCGCCGTCGACGCGAAGGACTTCACCGGGCACCCGGCGATCGAGCACGGGGTGATCAGCCGGGCCGTGCCCGAACTGCTGGAGCGCTCGTTCGACCGTTCGGGCCTGGCGCACGTCTGGGCCGACCGGCGCTTCCCGGCCTCCACCGGCGACGGCTACGTCTTCGGCTTCGACCCCGCCTGGATGCCGTACCTGATCCACCCCTGGCTGCACACCCTGCAGGACCTGCTGGGCGAGTTCAACCTGCACTCGATGGGCGCGATCCCGATGCGCCTGCGGGTCAGTCTGCACATCGGGCCGCTGCCCGACACCGGCGACGAGTACGACGGCAACGGCACCGCGCGCAACGACACCCACCGGCTGCTCGACTCCCGCCCCGTCAAGGCGATGCTCGCCGCCTCCAGCGAAAGCGTCACGCACGTCGCCGCGATCCTCTCCGACCGCTGCTACCAGGACGCCGTCGCCTCGGGCTACACCGGCCGCCACCCCGACCACTTCGTCGAAGTCCCCGCCACCGTCGAGGGCAAGCGCTTCGACCAGCGCGCCTGGCTGTACGTCCCGATGCCCTCCGGCAACCTCTACGACCGCCGCATCCTCGGCGACCGCGTCGTCGACGAGCACGAAGCGGGGCGCGGCGGCGCGGAGCCCGTGGCGGACACCCGGAGCGTACAGACCCGCATCACCCAGCGCGCCGACCGGGGCAACATCAACTCCGGTACGGTGCACGGCGGTCAGAGCGTCACCAACACCGGCCGCGACAGCTACGGCGGCGACCGCATCGCCGGCGACCGCTTCGACGGCGACAAGATCGGCGGCGACCGCCTCGACATCGCCGGCGACTACGTCGGCGGCAACAAGGCCGGCACCGTGCACGGCAACCAGGGCGACACCGTGCGCGGCAACAAGCGGGAGAAGCGCCGGTGACCGGGCCCGACGAGACCGCACCGGACGGCGGGGGAGGCTCCCGGCCGGAACTTCCCCCGGCGGCAGAGCCGGAGCCGGAACCGCGCCCCGAGGACAGCGACGACGAGGACTACGACGACTACGACCGCATCGCGCAACAATTCGGCGGCGGGAAGCCGTTCGTCATCTTCGCCCCGAACGGCAACATCAACACCGGCGCCGTGCACGGCGGCCAGCGGGTCGAGAACAACGGCCCCGCCGGCGGCCGCGGGAGCCGCCGCGTCGAGGCCCACGAAGGGCCGATCGCCGCGGAGGAGATTCTCGACGCCCGGTTCGGATTCGCCCAACCCGACTGGTTCGAGCGGGCGTTGACGGAGCTCGACAGCCGGATCCTGTTCCTGGCGGGCGAGCCCGGCAGCGGGCGGCGCACCGCCGCGCTGAACCTGCTGTACCGCCACGGCGGCCACCGCCTGGACCTGCACGCCCTGGACAGCGGGGTGGACCTGTCCGCCTGGCGACCCGCCCGCAGTGGGGCCCGCGGCTACCTGGTGAACGGGCCGCTGTCCCAACGCCCGCTCGCCCCAGGGGTGTTGGCAAACCTTCGGGAGAGGCTCAAGAGCGCCGACGCCCGCATGGTGATCGTCCTGCCGAACGAGCCCGCCATGCTGCGCCGCCTCGTCCGCGAACTGCACGTCGAACCGGTCCGCTGCGTACCGCCTGCGCCCCGTGCCGTGTTCGAGGCCCGGCTTGCGGCTGCCGTCCCGTCCGAGCAGCGGCGCAGCCGGCTGGCAGACCGGATCGGGCGGAAGGTGCTCGACGAGCTGCTGGCAAGCCGGCTCATGCCGGCCCAAGTCGCCGAACTCGTCGACGAGTTGGCCCGGAACGAGGAGGACGTCCCCGATCCCGAGGTCCTCCGCGAGCGCCTCAGCTACCTCGCCGAGGACGAAGTCCCGGAACTGCTCGACAGCCTGCGCGGCGACCCCGACGGTCTGGCGTTCCTGCTGGCCGTCAGTGTCTTCGAAGGACTCGACCACCGGATCGTCCAGGAGGAGGCCGCCCGGCTGGTCGCCCTCGCCGACGGGCGGCTCGACGCCGTCCTGACCGGCGACGACGGGAGCGCCGGGTGCGACGGTCGGCCGAACCCGAGGTTCGTGCTCCGCCGCCCGCTCGACGAACTGCTCCGGATGGTCCGTGCCGAGCGCCGCCCGCCGGAGATCCGCGCCGCCTCGGGCTACAGCTACACCGTGGAACCGGTGTACTTCACCCGGCACCGGCAGGGCGAGACGGTGCTGCGACACGTGTGGCAGCAGTACGGCGCGTCCTCCGAGCTGCTCACCGAATGGATGGACAGCACCCGCGACGGACACTTGGCCGAGCCGGTCGGCCGGGTGATGGGCCTGGTCGCGGGGTGGGGCGGCGGTCGTCGGGCGCTGCGGCACATCGAGACGCTGGCCGGCTCCGACCGGGCCCGCAGCCGGAGCGCCGCCGCGCACGCGCTCGGCATCGCCGCCCAGGAGCCGGTACTCGCCAGCGAGGTCAAACACCGCTTGGAGGGCTGGAGTTACCGAGCGGGCGAGTACCGCCGGTGGACTGTCGCCCGGGCCTGCGGGACCGAATTCGGCCTGGCCCGGCCAGAGGTGGCGCTCGCCCTGCTGGGACGCTGCTACCGGGGTCGGGACGGCGGCGAGAGCCTGGTGGCCGGCGAGGTGCACCGGGCACTGCTCGGGCTCTTCGCGGGCGGCAGCCAGGACGCGGTGTTCCGCGCCGTCGCGGTGTGGGCGGGAGAGCCCGGCGGGCACGCCGAACTCGCCTCCGAGATCTTCCCCCGGCTGATGCTCCGCGACGCGTTCTGGTTCCAGCAGCAGCTGATCGACCACGCGCACAGCACGACTGTCGTCGGCCTGGTCGGCCAATTGCTCGACGACAAACGCTACTTCGGCGACATCAGCGGCGCTGTCCTCGCCTGGTGCCGCACCGCCGCCTGGGAGCCCGGGCTCCGAGCCGCCGTCGAGACGCTGCTCGCCGCCCTCGCCCGGGACATGCGGTACGGCACCCTCGCCCTGTTCGTCGAGATCGACCGGCGCGACGAGGACCTGGCCGGCCGTCACATCGCCCGCCACGCCCTGGAGAACTGGCGTCGCGGCACCCCGAGTGCCGGCCACTGGTCGGCCGGAGCCCCGGACGGAGGATCCGATGCCCACCGATAACGACCCGCCGCTGTACGCCCGGGCCCCGCGCGCCCTGTGGTGGGAGGTCCTGCGCCACAGCTGGTCGGCGCCGCGCAACCGGGCGCTCGTCCTGCGCGACCGCAGTGGCGGCTTCCACCAGGCCGGGGCCCAGCCCGCCGTGGACCCGTCCGGTCCGACGCTCGTCAAGGCCCCGTCCTCCCGGCCGCGCCTGCGCGACTGCGACCAGGCGTTCCACGTCGGCCTCGACCAGCGCACCGGCACCCGCTCCGTCGGCCTGCCGACCGGGCGCGGCACCGTGTCGGCGGACGTGCGGGTGCTGTGGTGGGCGGACGACCCGGTGCAGGTGGTGCGCAGCGGGACCGCGTACGGCTGGCATCCGGTCCGCAAGGAGCTGGAGCGCTGCCTGAGCATGATCGGCAACGAGTACGCCAACGTCGGGAAGCGGATCACCGCCGAGGTGCTGCTCCGCTACCTGGGCGCGCCCCGCCGGCTGCCGGACCACGGGCTGGTGTACCGGGTCACGGACGTGTTCAGCCGCGAGGACTCCGAGGAGCTGCGGCTCGGCGAACCGGTGGAGCCCGGGGCGCCGTACCCGTGGACGGACACCCGGGAGGAGTACGAGTTCTGCAAGCAGGCCGTCCAGGAAGGTCCGGTCTCGCTCGCCGCGCTCTGGCTGGTGCGCCACCCGGAGCAGGTCAGCCAGGTGCTGGACTGGGCGGTGAACCACGCGGAGCTGATTCGCGGCGAGACCCGGTGGCAGGACGAACTCGCCGGGATGCTCGGCACGTTGACGGAGCAGGAGCAGCGCGAGCTGTCCCTGATGCTGAGCGACCGGCTGTCCCGGCTCGGCCGCCGCGTCCCGGGCCCGCCGCCCCCGGCGTCGGACCGGACGGCGAGCGGGGCGAACGGGTACCCGGTGGGCGACCGGCTGAACGGGGCGGCGCGGTGACGCGCGTCGCGGTGACGCGCGTCGTGGTGCGGCGTCGGGCGGGTACGACGGCGGCGCTGCGGCGGCGGCGCGAGGGGGTGCGGCCGGGGCCGGCGGGGCGCAGTGCGCGGGCGGTGGCGGCGATGGAGCGGTTGACGGTGGCGAACAGCGCCGAGATCACCCGGGCCGATGCGAAGGCCGCCGTGCTGCTGGGGTTCACGGGGGCGGCGTTCGGGGCGTTCCTGCCGCTGAGCCGGGGCGGCGGGTCGCAGGTGCTGTGGTGGACGACGGCGATGAGTGCGCTGTTGGCCGTCGGGTGCTTCGTGGCCGCGATCGTGCCGCGTCGGCGGGGCGGGAGGCGCGGGGCGGTCGGGGCGCCCGGGTACTTCGAGCACATCGTCGCGGCGGGCGGCGTCGACCGGCTGAGCGGGGAGTTCGAGGCGTCGGGCCGCGATCCGGGGCGGGCGCTGCTGTCCTCGCTGATCGGGACGAGTGCGATCATCCGCTCGAAGTACCGGTGGATCGAGGCAGGGACGATGCTGCTGCTGCTCGCGCTGGTGCAGTTCGGCGCGGTGCTGCGGCCGGGGTGACGTGCCGCAGCCCCGGCCGGGGTGGGCCGGGGCTGCGGGGGAGGGGCCGGGCGGGTCAGGCGGCGGCGGGGGCCGGGAGGTCGAGGCCGCGGGTGGTGACCAGGTGGGCGGTGCCGTCCACCAGCCGGTAGGAGAGGCCGACGACGGCGGAGCGCCCGGCGGCGATCGCGTCGGAGACGATGCGCGAGCGCTCGGTGAGCAGCGCCACGGTGTGCCTTATGTGCTCGTCGATGAAGTGCGAGTTGTCGGTGTGCCCGGCGGCGTTCGCGGCGAGCACGCTCGGGGTGACCCGCTCGATCACGTCGCGGACGAAGCCCTCGCCGGTGGCGCCGGCGGCGACCGCCTCGCGGGTGGCGGCGACGGCGCCGCAGGAGTCGTGGCCGAGGACGACGACCAGCGGCGTGCCCAGCAGGCTGACGGCGTACTCGATGCTGCCGAGCACCTCCGGGCCGAGCACGTGGCCGGCGGTGCGGACCACGAACAGGTCGCCCAGGCCCTGGTCGAAGATGATCTCGGCGGCGAGTCGGGAGTCGGAGCACCCGAACAGCACTGCGAAGGGCGCCTGGGACGGCGCGGTCTGGGCACGCCGGGCGGCGTCCTGGTTCGGGTGGTCGGGGCTACCGGCGACGAACCTGCCGTTGCCAGCCAGCAGCATCTCGAAGGCTTCCGTGGGAGTGAGGTGCGCGGCGTCTGTCATGCCCGCAGACTACGTCCCCGGCCTGTCGGGAGGCTCGCCCGGGCCACCTCCTGGACTCTTTCGAGTCGCTCACGAAGCGGAGCGAAACGGTCCATAGCGGCCGGAAACGTTCGGATAGCGGTGAGTTCGCGGCGATAGATGCGCAACGGATCGGTCATCGGTGCGGACACCGACGATTTCGTCGACCGCCGGTGCCGTTCGCCCGTCGGGTGTCGCCCGTCGCGGCGCGCGTTGACGCTCAGTAGCAGCGGTACTCGCGGTAGCCCTCGTCGGTGTCGCCGAACTGGTTGTGGAACACCACGTTGTAGTGGCCGTAGCGGTACCCGTTGCCGGCGGTGAAGGTGTACGACAGGGTCTGGGTGAAGCCGCCGTTGCCGTAGAAGTTGGTGTAGGAGGTCGGGCAGCCCATGCCGGTCAGGTCGGCGATCGGCGAGGCGGCGGCGGTGCCGGCGAGCCCGAGCGTCAGGGCGCCCCCGAGGGCGAGCACGGAAACGGCCTTGGCGGCGCGGCGGACGGCCATCGGGACTCCTCGGATGCGGGTCGGTCGGGGCGGCCACGATCTTGGCTCACTTGATTTGAGCGCGTCAATGGTGTGGACCATTCGGGCCAGAGGATGGCCGGAACCGGGCCCGGCGGACGGAGGCGTCCGCCCGGCCCGCGGTCGCCCCGGCAGGCGTGTGACCGCCGGACCGTTCCGACGGCGCGCCCGAGGGGCTCGTCCGTGCGCAGGCGGCGTCCTGCCCAGGCGCCAGGGTCAGGTCGGATCGGGTCAGGTCAGGTCAGGTCAGGTCAGCTCGGATCGGGTCGGCTGGCGTCGCGGTACAGGGCCGCCGTCGCGGCGGTGACGGCGGCGGCGA
Organism: Kitasatospora sp. NPDC004531; assembly: GCF_053602195.1. Taxonomy (NCBI): domain Bacteria; kingdom Bacillati; phylum Actinomycetota; class Actinomycetes; order Kitasatosporales; family Streptomycetaceae; genus Kitasatospora; species Kitasatospora sp. NPDC004531. Next base: position 18,738 of record NZ_JBSGDD010000113.1, read on the forward strand.
GGAGCAGGGCCCAGGCGAGGTGGTCGTGGAGGACGAGGACGGCGCCCGGAACGGTGCCGGCGATCATGGTGAGGGCGGCGAGCACGCGTCGGCGCTGGTGGGGTGAGCGGCGGCGGGCCAGCCGGGTGTCGGCGGCGAGGCCGGTGAGGGTCATGGTCAGGACGGTGGTGGTCAGGTCCGGGACGCCGAGGCTGCGGACGGTGGCGTTGCGCAGGCCCATCGCGACGGCGAGCAGCGCGATCACGCCGTACTGGAGGGCGCCCCCGGTGCCGAACGCGAGGACCACGGCGGCCGCCACGAGGTGCAGCACCGTCTCGGCGACCAGCGCGGGCCGCAGCCGGCCGGTGGTGTGGCGTCCGGCGAGGGCCGCGCCGAGCAGGAACGCGGCGAGCGAGACGAGCGAGCCGAGGACGGAGAACCCGGGCGCGCCGGCCAGCGCGAAGCCGATGACGACCACGTTGCCGGTCATGTTGGCGGCGAAGACGTGGTCGAGCCCGAGGTAGCTGACGGCGTCGATCAGTCCGCTCACCGCCGTGAGCCCGAACAGGGCGAGGGCGAGCGGATCGCCGTCCTCGGTGGTCGCGCCGATCGGCCGGGGCGGCGGGGTGGCGTCGGACACGGGCACGGCTCCTCGCAGGGCGTTCGACAGGGATTCCCCCCGCTGTCCGGCTTCGATCGTGACGGAGCGGACCGGGCTCCCATGGTCTCGTGGCGGCCGGGTCCGTGTCAGCGGATCGATCCACCAGGGCGGTGCGCCGACGCCGTCCGCCGACCCCGGCCCGGGGGGGGGGGGGGCGGCGCCCGGGGGGGGCGGCCCGGGAGGGAGGGGGGGGGGGTGGGGGAGGGTGTTGGTGTTGAGGGGGTGATGT
>NZ_JBSGDD010000114.1:0-19115 GCF_053602195.1 Kitasatospora sp. NPDC004531
GCTACTGAGTAGCGGGGACAGGATTTGAACCTGCGACCTCTGGGTTATGAGCCCAGCGAGCTACCGAGCTGCTCCACCCCGCGTCGGTGAACACGACTCTACGTGACTCCGGCGAGAAAGGGAAATCCGTTCCCCGCGGGGGCTCCCGCAGGTCAGCCGGGCCCGGTCGGCTGGCGGGTGCGGCGGGTCTGCGCCCACACCGCGAAGCAGACCAGCGCGGCGAAGCACGGCACCATCACCAGCCCGTAGACCAGCAGGAAGCCGTCGGTGCCCAGCCCGGCCGCCGCGTTCCACGCCCCGTGCAGGCCCATCGCCAGCAGCAGCCCCGCCGGGGCGCCCAGCCGGGCCGCCCAGCGGCGGCCGGTGGTCAGCGTCACCGCCAGGCCGATCCCGGCCAGCGCGGTGAACAGCGGATGCGCGAACGGCGACAGCAGGGCCCGCAGCACGAAGGTGTGCACCGTCCCGTCGAAGTCCCGCAGGCTCGGCGTCCGGCCCAGGCCGATCGCGTCCAGCCGGGCCTGCCGGTCCGCGGTGAACGCCCGCCCCAGGTACAGCGCGTTCTCGGTGAACGCGAACCCCGACGCCGTCACCCCGCCCAGCACTGCCCCCGCCGCCAAGGTGCGCGGCCGCGAACGGGCCCGCTGCCGCCCCGCCGGGGCCGGCCGGAACAGCGCCGCCGGACGGTCCGGGACGCCCTGCCGGTGCCACAGCAGGCGACGCAGCCGGCCGCACGGCCGATCCGGCTCGCACCGGTGCCGCCGCCGCAGCGGCAACAGCAGCATCAACAGCGCGGAGCCCTTCGCCACCTCCTCGATCAGCGGCGTCGCGAACTCCGACCCCCAGGTCTCGCCGCGCGCCCCCTGGTGCGCGACCAGGAAATCGCTCGCCCAGCCGTTCGCCAGGATCGCCACCGTGGTCGCCGCGCACGCCCCCCAGGCCAGACAGAACACGCTGTGCCGCAGCGGCACCCGCGCCGTCTGGTTCAACCACGCCAACGACCCCAGCACGAACGGCAGCGGCAGCAGCGCCAGCGCCAGGCCGACCAGCAGCCCCGTCGTCCCGGTCTGCCGCTGCACCAGGTGCAGGATCAGCACCCCCGACCCGGCCAGCGCCAACGCCGCCACTGCCGAGGACACCGCCGGCCGCCGCAACGGCCACAGCCGGCGCGCCAACGCCGGCGCGACCCGCACCACCCGCGCCCCGCGCTGCCCCGGGATCCGCCCCACCGCCGACCGCGGCCACCGGGACAGCCCACCGCGCCGGCGCGCCCTCGACCCGGGAACGGGCCGAGCGCCGGTGGGGGACGACGGCGGATCGGCGGCCATGGCGACGACCCCTACGGGCAGGCTGGGGGAGGCCTTGCCGCCGGGCGGACTGCTCACCCGCAGAAGCGTAGGGGAATGCTCCGCTCGCAGGGGAGCGGAGAAAACAATCCGCACCCCCGCGGCGACACTCCGTCAGCAAGGCGAAACGGCGGACGCCGCCCCGCAGTTGTCCTACCCGGATCGCCCGGCCGTCAACTCTCGCGGGCCCCGTGCGTCGCGGGACGCGGCCGGGCAGGGGTCAGCGGCGGCGGAACAGCAGGTCGTGGACGACGTGGCCCTTGGCCAGGCCGGCCCGTTCGAACTTGGTCACCGGGCGCCACTGCGGGCGCGGCGCGTAACCCGGGACGGTGTCCTCCGGGTGCTCCGCCGGCTCCAGCCACGGCGAACCGTCGCCCTCCGGGTGCAGGTTCTCCAGCTCCGGCGACGCCTCCAGCACCGCCAGCATCTGCTCCGCGTACGGCTCCCAGTCGGTCGCGCAGTGCACCAGCGCGCCCGGGGCCAGCCGCGGCAGCACCAGCTCCAGGAACGACTCCTGGATCAGCCGGCGCTTGTGGTGCTTCGGCTTCGGCCACGGGTCCGGGAAGTACACCCGCAGGCCCGCCAGCGACGCGTCCGTGAGCATGTCGCGCAGCAGGATCACCGCGTCGCCCGCCGCGAGCCGGACGTTCTCCGAACCGTCGCGCTCCAGGAACTGCAGCAGGTTGCCGTGGCCCGGGGTGTGCACGTCCGCCGCGAGGATCCCCGAGGACGGGTCGGCCGCCGCCATCGCGGCCGTGGTGTCGCCCATCCCGAAACCGATCTCCAACGTCACCGGCCGGCCGTCGAACATCGCCTTCAGGTCCATCGGCGTCCCGTCGATGGCGTGGCCGAAACGCTCCCAGCCGCGGTCCAGCGCCCCCGCCTGCGCCTTGGTCATCCGACCACGACGCGGCTGGAAACTGCGGATCCGCTGCTCACGGTGCTGGGCCTCGGTGGCCTTGTGCGGGTACATCGGCGCGGGGTACGCCGCCGGGGCGGCGGACAGCCGGGCCGAAGCGGGCAACTGGGGGCTGGGGGCGGAGGAAGTCACAATCACCCGAGTCTACGGGAGCCCGATTGTCGGATTTCGAGGCCGGCGGCTCCCCTGCCCGCGCGCTTCACCCCGCTGCGGCCTGTGCCCGCCGCGCGACCTCCCGCCCGATCGCCAGCGAGGCCGTCGCCGCGGGCGAGGGCGCGTTGAGGACGTGGACGGTGCGGCCGGTGCCGGCGAAGGCGAAGTCGTCGAGGAGGGTGCCGTCGCGGGCGACGGCCTGGGCGCGGACGCCGGCGGTGGTCGGGAGGAGGTCGGCCTCGGTGACGGCGGGGAGCAGGCGGCGGACGGCGGTGGTGAAGGCGCGCTTGGAGAGGGAGCGGTGGAGCTCGCCGAGTTCGTAGCGCCAGTGCCGCCGGGCGATCGTCCAGGCGCCGGGGAAGCGGATCGTCCCGGCGAGGTCGCGCAGGTCGACCGTCCGCCAGTCGTAGCCCTCGCGGGCGAGGGCGGGAACGGCGTTCGGCCCGACGTGGACGTCGCCGTGGACGCCCCGGGTGAGGTGGACGCCGAGGAACGGGAAGGCCGGGTCGGGGACGGGGTAGACCAGGCCGCGCACCAACGCCCGGCGGGCGGGCGCGAGTTCGTAGTACTCGCCGCGGAACGGCACGATCCGGACGCCGGGGTCGTCGCCGGCCATCCGGGCGATCCGGTCGCTGTGCAGCCCGGCGCAGTTGACCAGCACCGCGCAGCGGATCTCGCCGGTGGGCGTGGTGACGGTGACCCCGTCCGCCCGCCGGGCGATGCCCAGCACCGGGGTGGCGAGCCGGAGTTCGGCGCCGCGCTCGCCGGCGAGCGCGGCGTAGCGGCGGGCCACGGCCGGGTAGTCGCAGATGCCGGTGGTGGCGAGGTGCAGGCCGGCCAGCCCGGTGACCTCGGGTTCGTGCGCGCGGATACCGGCCGGGTCGAGCTCGCGGACCGGGATGCCGTTGGCCCGGCCTCGCGCGGCGAGCGCGGCGAGGCGGGGGAGTTCGTCCGGTTCGGTGGCGACGACGAGCTTGCCGGTGACCTCGTGGGCGATGCCCTGCTCGCGGCAGAACTCGACCATCTGGCGGGCCCCCTCGGTGGCGTACCGGGCCTTGAGCGAGCCGGGCCGGTAGTAGACGCCGCTGTGGATGACGCCGCTGTTGCGTCCGCTCTGGTGGGCGGCGAGGGCGCTCTCCTTCTCCAGCACCGTGACGGTGGCGCCGGAGCGGGTGAGCGCGTACGCGGTGGACAGGCCGACGATGCCGCCGCCGACCACCAGCACCTGGACGTCGTGCTTCACGAACGGACCCTTCGTCAGCCGCTGGTGAGGACCAGCCGGGCGCGTTCGGTGAGTTCCTTGACCCGCTGCTCGTTCTGGTAGGGCTCCAGGCGGCGCAGCAGCTCGACCACGTACTCGCGGCTGCGGTGCGAGGAGATCCGCCCGGCGACCTCGACGGCCCGTTCGCCGGCGGCCACGGCGGCGTCCAGGTCGCCGGCCTCGGCCTCGGCCATCGCGGAGACGATCAGCCGCAGGCCGTGCGAGCGGACGAAGCCCTCGGTGGGGCGGGCCAGCGCCTCGCGGGTGAACTGCCGGACCTTGGACGGCACTCCGAGGTCGCGGAAGCACTCGGCGGCGTCGGCGGCGAGGCGGTCGTAGGCGTAGAAGTCGATCCAGGTCGGGTCGAGGTCGCCGGGGCGGGCCCGGTCGAGGGCGGCCTCGGCGGCGGAGAGGGCGGTGCCGCAGGCGGTGGCGTTGCCGGCCTTGGCGTGGGCGCGGGCCTCGACCAGGTGGAAGAAGCTCATGGTGCGGGCGGTGGCCAGGCCCCGGTTGCGCTCCAGCGCGGCCTGGGCGAGGTCGACGGCCTCGTCCGGGAAGGAGCGGTAGGAGGCCTGCAGGCTCATCGAGGCCAGCACGTACCCGCCGAGCGGCACGTCGCCGGCCGCCCGGGCCAGCCGCAGCGCCTGGATGTAGTAGCGCTGGGCGGCCTCGTGCTGGCCGGTGTCGAAGGCCATCCACCCGGCCAGCCTGGTGAGTTCGGCGGTGGCGCCGAACAGCGCCCGGCCGACCGCGTCGCTGTAGGAGGCGAGCAGCAGCGGCGCGGCCTCCACCCGCAGGCACTCCGGGACCATCGAGGAACGCCAGTCGCCGCCGCCGTACTTGGAGTCCCAGCGGCGGGCCTCCTGGGCGGCCTCGCGGAGCTTCGCGGCGTCCGCGTGCCCGACCCGGTGGCCGGACAGGTCGGGGCCGGCCTCGCGGGCCACCGAGCCGTCGGCGGGGGTGATCAGCCAGCGGGAGACGGGCGTCGCGTACGCGGCGACCGAGAAGGTGCCGGCCAGGCTGTCGCTCCACCGGCCGCCGCCGGGGCCGCGCCGCAGGTCGAGGTCGACGCGCCAGAGCTCGGTGGCGGAGCGGACCGCCTCCGGGACCTCGCGCGGGAACTCCAGGCCGAGCTCGGGCGTGGGGTGCGAGTCGGCCAGGCCGATCTCCTCCAGCGGCACCGGGCGGCCGAGCTTGTTGCCGAGCGCGGTGGCGATCAGGTGCGGCACGGGGCGCTGCGGCACCATGCCCTTGGTGACCCAGCGGGCCACCGAGGTCTTGTCATAGCGGAGGGTCAGGCCGCGTTGCGCGCCCAGGTCGTTGACCCGGCGGGCGAGCCCGGCGTTGCTGATCTGGGCGAGTGAGAGAAGGGCGCCGAGCCGGTCGTTCGGCCCTCGTGAGCTGACGGTCATGGTGGCGGTGGCACCCCCTGGCGACGTCGTGCGCGGATGGCGGCGAGTCGCGACGGCAGCAGCACGCCACCGGACTGCTTGCACCTAGCGTAGTCGCCCGCGTTCCCACGGTTAAGAGCCCGCATTCCGGTTGGCGGGAACGCGCTGCGTCCACGACGGGCGGGCGGGTGCCCGCCGAACGTTCCGCGGACACCTGCCGGACGCCCGTGCTCCGGTCCCGTGCCCGTGTGCGCCATCCGTGCTCCCTGGCCGCAGCGGCAGGTGGGCGATTCGCTGGTGCCTGTGGATCGGCCCGCCGCCGAGGACCCGGCGGGCCGGGGGAAACGCTGCCTCAATCCCCGCGGGCAGCGGCGCGTCCGGGAGGGCATGCGGATGCCCTCCCGGGCTGTGCGACGCCTTTCGGCCAAATCTCGGTCGCGACGCGGCGTCCACGGACCGCTCCCGCACCGCGCCGTGCGGCCACCGGCCGTGCCCCGGACGGGAGTTCGAGGACCCGCACGGCCCGGGCCCCGGAGGGGGCGGCCCGGGCCGTGCGACTCCTTTTCCGCCCACCGGTGGCACGATGTCTCCTGACGGTGCGCCAATTTCCTGCACACAACCGGATGTTCGCCGCGCGCCCGAAGCACCACGGAGGCGCGATGCGGTGGCTCACCGGCTGGAGCGGCCCGACCGCAGACCCGGCCCTCGCCGCGGTCCGGCCGATCGCCGGCACCCTGCTCTGGGGCGGCCCCGACCCGCTCTGGGCCGTCGGTGACTGGCGCCCCGACGAACTCCGCCTCGCCGTGCTCCGCCCCGGCGCCCCCGCCGTCGTCCGCGGCGGACTCGACCCCGGCGACCCCGCCGACCGCACCGCCCGGGACACCCCCGCCACCCTGCGCCTCGCCGTCGCCGGCCGCTGCGGCGCCACCGACCGCGAACTCGCCGACGGCCTGGCCGCCGCCCGCGGCGGCGCGCTGCGCCACCTCACCCACTGGCCCGGCAGCTACACCGTCGTGCTGCGGACCGGACCCCGCTCCACCGTGCTGCTCACCGACCTGGCCGGCGTCCAACCCGTCTTCCACACCCCGTTCGCCGGCGGCACCGCCTGGGCCACCGCCGCCCTGCCGCTCGCCGACCTGGTCGGCGCACCCCTGGACGCCGCCCACCTGGCCGCCCGGCTCGCCACCCCCGAGACCCCCGAGGCGCTCGGCGACCGCACCCCCTTCCGGGGCGTGCGCCGGGTGCCGCCCGGCCACGCCCTCGGCATCCGCGGCGGACGCGCCCACCACACCGCCCACCCCGACGAGCCCGCCGAAGCGCCCGCCGAGGCCCCCGCCGTCCGCGAACTCACCCGCGCCCTGCTGGAAGCCGTCCGCTGCCGGGTCCGCGCCACCGCGCCCGGCGCCCGGCCCCGGCTCGGCGTCGACCTCTCCTACGGCACCGCGTCCGCCACCGTCGCCCTGCTCGCCGCCGCCGTCCCGCTGCCCGTCGGCGCCCGCGGCGGCACCGCGCTGGAGCGGCCCGCCGCCCGCACCGGCGCCGTCCGCGGCTCCTGGGCCCGCACCGCCGACGACCGGCCCGAACCCGAGCCGCTGCCCGCCGTCACCACCGGCACCGCCGACGGACTCGCGCTCGCCGTCCACGCGCCGCGGCTGCACCACCTCGTCGTCCCGCCAGCCCTCCCCTACGACGGGCTCGACGACCCCCTCGCCGGGCCGCTCACCGACGAACCCGGCCCCGCCCTGCTGCACGCCGCCCGCTACACCGCCGTCCACCGGGCGGGCGGCGCCGACCACCTCACCGGCCACGGCGCCCGGCAGGTCCTCGACGGCCACCCCGCCCGCCTCGCCGACCTGCTGCTGGCCGGCCGCCCGCTGCACCTGCTCGCCCCCGTCGCAGCCCTGGCCGGCGCCGACCGCGCCACCGCAGGCCCGCTCACCGGCGCCCTGCACACCCCCGTCACCGTGCTGCGCGCCGCCCGCCGGCTGGCCCGCACCCGCTGCGCCGACGCCCTCGACGACCTCGCGCTCCACCTGACCCTCCGGCACGAACCCGGCGAACCCGCCACCATGGGCCGCGCCCTGGCCGCCGACCTCGCCTGGCACCGGCCGGGCCCGGCCGCCCACCTGCTCGCCGAGGAACCCCTCGCCGCGCTCGCCCAGCACCTGCGCACCGCCGCCCGCGACCGCACCCCCACCGAACCGCCCGGCGCCCGCCGCGCCCGGCACGCCCTGCACCGGCACGCCGCCCACTACCGCACCCTGGTGCACGCCACCGAGCAGCACGGCCAACGCCTGCACGCCCCGTTCCTCGACAACCAGGTGGTCCGCGCCGCCCGGCTGCTCCCCGACGAGTTCCGCCTGCAACCCGGCGCCCGCGCCTCGCTGCTGTCCGCCGTCCTGGCCGGCGCCGGCCGCACCGACCTGCCCGCCACCTGGGGACGCACCACCGGCGCCGACCGGCACGCCCCCGCCCGGGACGGCATCCGGGCCGCCGCCCCCGCCCTCACCGAACTGCTCGACCGCCCGCTGCTCGGCGAGGCCGGACTGATCGACGCCCCCGCCGTCCGCAAGGCCCTCGCCACCGCCACCGACCCCGCCCAGGACGCCCCGGCCGCCACCCTCGCCGCGCTCGCCGAACTGATCGCCGTCGAAGTCTGGCTGCGCCGCCTCGCCGCCCGCCGCCCCGGCTCCGCCTGGACCGGCCTGCCCGCCCCGCGCCGCACCATGCTGGAGGGCTGACCGGGCCCGCTGTCGTGCCTGCCCGGCCCCGCCCGGCCCAGCCGCTAGCGTCGCGCCCATGACCCTCCCCGTCAGCACCGACGCCCCGCCGCCCGGCGCCGCCGTCCTCAACGCCTGCGACGGCTCCGACGCCTCGCTCTGGGCGCTCGACCGGGCGATGACCGAGGCCGAGGCGCACCGCCTGCCGCTGCACGTGCTCGCCGTGGTCAACCCCTCGCCCACCGGCTACCCGCCCGGCATGGCCGACCTCGTGCAGGAGAGCGTGCAGCGCCTCACCGCCAGCATGTCGGACGGCCTGCGCCGCGCCGTCGCCACCGTCCAGGCCGCCCGCCCCCGCCCCTACGCCGGGCAGCTCACCCTGCACGTGGTGCTCGGCAACGTGGTGGACGTGCTGCTCCAGGCCGCGAACGGACGGCACACCCTGGTCCTCGGCACCCGGGGCAACGGCGGCTTCGCCCGGCTGCTGCTCGGCTCGGTCAGCACCGCCGCCGTGCACCACGCGGGCTGCCCCGTGCTGGTCGTCCCGGCGCCCGCCGAGGAGCCCTGACCAGGAATGACGGCGGATGGTTGAGCGTTCACCCGTTCGGCGCAGGCCGTCCGGCCGCCGTGAACCACCCCTGACAGGAGCCCGCCCCGCCATGAAGGTCGAAATCTACTCGGACATCGCCTGCCCCTGGTGCTACGTCGGCAAGCGGCGCTTCGAGCAGGCCCTGGAGCGCTTCGAGGGCAAGGACGGCGTCGAGGTGGTCTTCCGCCCCTACCAGCTGGTGCCCGACGCGCCCGAGCAGGCCCGCCCGCACCGCGAGTGGCTCGCCGAGCGCTACGGGCCGCAGTCGCTCGCGATGGACGACCGGATCACCGAGGTCGGCCGGAGCATCGGCATCGACTACGACTTCGACCGGGCGGTCGAGGTCAACACGCTGCGCGCGCACCGCCTGCTGCACCTCGCCGAGACCGAGTACGGCGCCGCCGTGCAGGCCGCCCTCAAGGAGCGCCTGCTGAAGGCCCACTTCACCGAGGGCGTCAACGTCGGCGACGTCGAGGCGCTGGCCGACCTCGCCGCCGAGACCGGCATCGACCGCGAGCGCGCCGCCGGCTACCTGGCGGGCGACGAGGGCGAGGCCGAGACGCTGGCCCAGCTCGCCGAGGCCCGCGCGATCGGCGTCACCGCCGTCCCGACCTTCGTCTTCGAGGGCAAGTGGGCCGTCCAGGGCGGCCAGGAGGCCGAAACGTTCCTCCAGGTCCTGCGCCAGGTCGAGGCCGAGACCGCCCGGCAGATCACCCCGATCACCCCGGCCGGGGAGACCTGCGCGGACGGCAGCTGCCAGATCTGAGCAGCCGCCCCGCCGCCCCGCCGCCCCGCGGCCCTCAGCAGTCGAGCGAGGCCTGCGCCCAGTCCGCCAGGTCCACCACCTGGACGGAGCCGCGGGCCGGGGTGACCACCAGGCGGATCGAGGTCTGCCCGGCCAGCGCGGCGTGCACCTTGACCGGGTCGTCGCTCCCGGACAACTCGCCGGAGCTCCACAGCACTTCACCGTTGCCGCCCTGCACCGAGAAGACCGCCCGGCCGAACGTCATCCCGAAGCCGTCCAGCCCGGCGACGGCGTCGAAGGACCGGCAGCTGCGGTTCAGGTCGATGGTCACCCGGGACGGCACCTGGACCGCCAGCACATGCCGGTAGTACTCGCCCTGCATCCACGTGCCCGGCCACTGCAGGACGAACCCGGAGCCCCGGATGCTCGGCGTGTTCGCCGCGTCGCGGTGCCCGCGGTTCACCGGCAGCTCGTCCAGCCAGAACCGGGTGACCGCCGAGGTGGACGGGCTCGGCTTCGGGCTCGGACTCGGGCTCGGCGACGCGGGCGGCGAGGCCGGCGGCAGCTCCGGATCGGGCGTGCGGGGCTGCGCGCTGGACGGCGCCGGGCTGGGCGTCCGCGAGGGCGTGGAGGCCTTCGGCGACGGGCTCGGCGACGGCGAGGCCGCCGGGGACGGCGGCGGAGCCGGGGCGGTCGTCCGCACCGGCGCCGGGGTCGGAGTGGCCGGCGCGGGGACCTCCGGCGCGGCGCTGACCGGCGGCGGCGCGGCCACCGGCGGCGTCGGCTCGGGCGTACCCGTCAGCGCGAACGCGGCGACGGCCGCCGCCACCACCGCGATGCCCGCCGCGATCCCGGCCTTGGCGGCCGTCCCCAGCCCCTCGCCGGCCGCCGCGGCCGCACCGCCGCCGGACGAACCGCCACCGGCCGCCGCGCCACCGGCGGCCGCCGTGGTGCCGCCACCGGCCGCGACCGTTCCGCCGGCCACCGCGCCCGTGACGGCGACCCCGGTGCCGACCGCGGCCGCCGCGGCCGTGAACCAGCCCGCGCCGACCCACAGCAGCGCGCCGCCGGGCAGCACCGCCCGCAGACTGTGGTTGATGTCCGCCAGCTCCAGGTACGCGGCCGTGCACCGGTTGCAGTCCTGGACGTGCTTGCCGACCTCCGCCGACGCCCGCTTGCGCAGCGAGCCGCGCGCGTACGCGCCCAGCCGGTTCGCGTACCCGGCGCAGCCCGACTCCTGGCTGCCCGACACGTGCGCCTGCAGGAACGCCGCGGCCAGCCGGTCCCGGGCCCGGTGCGCCTGCACGGCCGTCGCGTTGGCGGTCTTGCCGAGCATCACCGCCACCGTCTTCGGCGACTCCCGCTCGACCTCGGTGTGCCAGAGCACCACCCGGTCGTCCTCCGGGAGTTCCGCGTACGCCCGCATCACCATGCGCTGGTCGGCCATCGCCAGCGCCCAGGCGTCCGCGCCCGGGTCGGCCAGGTCGAACTCGACGGTGGCGGCGGACGCCTCGGCGAACGTCGCGAAGTCGTCCACCAGTTGCTCGCGCCGGTCCGAACGCCCCCAGGCCGCCGCGACGTTGCGCACCGCCGTCAACAGGTAGGCGCGGACCGCGAACTCCGGCCCCTTGCCCGCCTTCAACGCCTGCAGGGTGCGGGCGAACACCTCGCCCGCGAGGTCCTCGGCGGTGAAGCTGTCCCGGCAGCAGGTCCGCGCGTACCGGCGCACCGCGTCCGCGTGCCGGCGGTAGATCTCCTCGTACGCGGTGTCGTCGCCGGCCCGCACCAGAGCGGTCAACTCGGCGTCCGACGGCGGGCGTTCACCGTCCACCGGATCGGCCGGCGGCGGCACCGTGGAACGCGCCGACAGCTCCTCGACGATGAACGCCTCCGGAGTGACCCCGCCCTGCCCGGCCGGGGCCTGACCCGGAACCCGGCCGGTCAGCGACTCCCGGGCCGGACTGCCGGCCTGGTCCGGGACCTGCCCCGGCGCACCCAGCCCGGAGCCGAACTCCCCGCCCTCGCCCTGCTCCTCGGGACTCACCTGGCACCGCCGGGTCGCACGGCGCGCGACACGGACCGCCGCTCGAAGTCGACGGCGATCACGGTACGCAACGGGACAATGGCTCCAACCACGGGCAAAGAATGGCATAGCGGAGCGACCACCGGTAGCCGCCCGGAGTCGGACCCACTCTTCCGTGCCGCCGCTCGCCGAGGTGTTCGGGGGCCGACGGCGCAGGCACCGCGCGTATCCGGACAGTCTCGCGCGCCGCCCGCTCCGTACGCTACGCCCGGCGGCCCTCCGTCACCCGAACGGCGCGACCGGACGCGTACCGACCGTCTTCCGTCGGCCCCCGCCCGCCCGTCAACTGCCGGACGCACAGTGCCGGTTCAGGCCGCGCGCAGGCCCTGCAGCAGGATCTGCAACAGCCGGCTGCCGGCCCCGCCCTCGCCGTCCTCCCCGGCCGCCAGCGCCGCCGACGCGTGCACCGGCACCGCCGCGGTCAGCACCAGCACCACGTCCGCCACCGTCACCCCCGGCCGCAACTCGCCCGCCGCGCCCGCCCGGGCCACCAGCGCCGCCAGCAACTGCAGCAGCAGCCGCGGATCCGCGCTCTGCTCGATCTCCGGCTCCGGCGCCCCGGCGAACGCCCGCAGCTCACTGCCGCGCTGCTCCGGCACCCGGCCGATCTCCTCGGCGTAGCGGAACGCCTCCGGCGGCAGCAGCCGGCCCGCACCCGAGGCGGCGGCCCGCTGCAGGAACCCCGCCAGCGCGTCCCACGGCCCGTTCAGCCCGCCGTACAGCGACTCGCGGGCCTGCGCCGTCAGCCAGGACACCTCCTCGGCGGCGATCCGCTGGACCAGCACCTCCTTGCTCGGGAAGCGCCGGTACACGGTGCCGACCCCGACCCCGGCCCGGCGCGCGACCTCCTCCATCGGCGCCCCGTACCCGAGCTCGCCGAACACCTCGCGCGCGGCCCGCAGCACACTCTCCAGGTTCCGCCGGGCGTCCACCCGCAGCCGGGAACCGCGCCCGGCCTCACCGGGGCGCTCACCCTGCGGGAAGGCGAACCGCTCCCGCGTACTCGGCCCGCGCTGCTCCGGCACCACATCCACGGCGGTCCTCCCGAACGCGGCGTCCGGCGACCGCTCGGCCAACTGCTCCTGCTCCGACATGCCAACCTCCCCCGAGGCACCCCGTTCCGGGCACCCGAACGGTCACTGCGCCCCCTGGCGTGCGCTGCCGACACCGGTCTCGTCCGACGTCCGCGCACTACCTTCCCCGGACGGCTCCCGGGCAGTCGCACCGACGCCACCGGGCTCGCTGGTACATGGACCGGCACCATCGACGGTCCGAACCACAATCCGACCATAGTTCAAGGAAGTTCGCCGCAGAAGTGGACCCCTCACCGCGCGCAACCGTCCGACCCCGCCCCGACTCCGGACAAACCACCCCAGCACCACCCACCGGTCCGCGTGAGACGGATCACAGCCCGAGCATCCGGCCCCAAGTCCCCCCGACCCGCCCCGACTTGTCATCCTTTGCCGGATCTTGACGAATCGTCACCCGCACCGACGCCGCCACCCCCGGCGGCGAACCGATCGAACGTACACGTTTCCGGGGTGCGAACGCCCGTTCCTCGCTAGCGTGACCGACGCACGCGCACAACAACCACACACATTTGCCGACCACATGGGGGGTCATGATGCGGCAAGCAGCACCCGGGGGGAGCGGGGGAAGCGGATTCACCGTTTCCCCCGACGAATTGGAACAGTCCGGCCGCACCGCGCAGCACACCGCCGAGGCCGTGCCCGGCGAGACCGGCGGCATCCTGGCCGCCTCCGACGGCGCCGAGAGCAGCCTCCGCGGCTGGCGCACCGGCATCGAGCTCAACTCCTGCACCGACGAATGGAAACGCCTGCTCGACAACCTCTCCCGGGAAATGGACTCCCAGGGCGACAAGCTGATCCGCACCGCCGCCAACTACCGCAAGGGCGACCAGAACTCTGTGCGCGAGATGACCGCCGTCGACGTCCCGGCCGTCCCCGCGGGCACCGGCATCGGACGCCCGGGCCCCGCGCCGTCGCGCCCCTTCGACCAGCCGCGGCCCGTCGTCGGCGCACCGTACCCGGCGACACCCGAGCAGATCGAACGCTTCCGCACCGCCTTCGACACACCACCGCCCACCATGGGCCCCCACCTGCTGCCGCCGGACCAGGCCGAACAGGCCCGCCGCCTCCTGGACCCCGCCGCCCAGGCCCGCCCCGGCACCCTCGGGAGGGACCTCTGATGGACATCCGCACCCTTCAGAACACCAGCCCCGACGCCCTCTTCGCCGCCGCCGACGCCTACACCCGCCTCGCCGACGCCTTCGCCCGACACGGCGACACCTGGGCCACCGGCGTCGACGCCCGCGTCCGCGACTCCGGCTGGACCGGCCACGCCGCCGACCGGGCCGGCACCTCCCTGCACGCCACCACCACCAAACTCGGCGCGGCCGCCCAGGAACTGCACCTGATCGCCCCCGTCCTGCGCGAAGGCGCCGAAGCCTTCTTGCTCGCCCAGAACAGACTCCGCACCGCCCTCGCCGACGCCACCGCCGACGGCTACCGGGTCGCCGACGACGGCTCGGTCTCCTGGCCACCGCCCACCGGCCCCGGCAACGACGTCGACACCCTGGTCCGCGAACAACTCCGGCAGACCACCGCCCTCGCCATCGGCGGCCGCATCGCCCAGATCCTCACCGAGGCCGACCACGCCGACCTCGTCACCTCCGAACGCCTGCGCCGCTACACCGACAACGCCCGCACCGGCGACGGCCTCGACCCCGCCACCGCCCTCGGCGACATCACCGGCCGCCCCTTCCGCGAAGACCTCGTCCTCGCAGGCATGCCCCCCAAGGGCGCCTCCCCGGCCGAGGTCAACACCTGGTGGAAGAACCTCCCCCCGGAAGAACAACAACGCCTCCTCCAGACCCACCCCCAAGAAATCGGCAACCGCGACGGCATCCCGTCCCCCATCCGCGACCAGGCCAACCGCACCAACCTCGACCGCACCATCGCCGACCTGGAGGGGCGGCAACACCGCACCCCGGAGGAGCAGGACAAGCTGGACGGCTTCATCAAGGTCCGGAACCGGCTGGCGAAAGCGGACGCGGAGTACGCGACCTCGCGGGACCAGCCCCAGCCCTACCTGCTGGCGATGAGCACGGACGGGCAGGGCCGAGCAGCCCTCTCCTTCGGCAACCCGGACACCGCCGACGACGTGGTCGCCTACGTGCCGGGCCTGGGGACGAAGGTCGGCGACGTCGGCGGCGCAGACGGCGACCGGGCGAAGGACCTGTGGGAGGCGGCGCACAACAAGGACCGGACCAGGTCCACCGCCTCCATCGTCTGGCTGGGCTACGACGCCCCGCAGAAGGCCTTCCCGGCCGCGGACAGCCTCGCCGTCGCAGGAACGGCGAGGGCCGAACAGGGCGGCGAGGCGTACCAGAGCTTCCTGCAGGGGCTGCGCGCCTCGCACGAAGGCGAGCCCGCCCACCTGACGGCGCTCGGCCACTCCTACGGCTCGCTGACCCTGGGCCAGGCCGCCCAACGACCCGGCGGCATCCCGGTGGACGACATCATCCTCGTCGGCAGCCCCGGCACGGGCGCGAGGCGGGCCGGCGACCTCGGGATCGATCCCGGCCACGTCTGGGTCGGCGCGGCGGAGAACGACCCGGTCACCCGACTGCCGGGCGACGGCGAAACGATCGGGATGGGTGCCGGAGCAGCCGCCGGAGCGCCGCTCGGGCCGGCCGGGATCATCACCGGAGGGCTGGCGGGCTTCGGGGTCGGACACACCGTCGACCCGGACCACCTGTGGTTCGGCCAGGACCCCGTGAGCGAGGGCTTCGGAGCCAACCGCTTCGTCGTCGCCGACGGACCCCTCGGCTTCGACTCGCACTCCGACTACTGGAAGCACGACCGGAACGGCCAGAACAGCGCGTCACTGGACAACATGGCCGACATCGTCTCCGGGCACACGAACCAGGTCGAGAGGCAGAAGCAACGGTGAAAGCACGAATTCTCGTCACGGCCGTCGTCGCGGCTCTGCTGTTCGGACCACTGGTCACCGGCTGCTCGACCTTCCGCGAGGACAAGCCGGTGGCAGCGCTCGACACGGCCAAGTCGACCATCGACGCTCTGCTCGACGGGGCGACGAAGGCCATCACCCCGGCGGTGGCCTACCGGGACGTGGGCTACTCCGTCGAGTCGCACATCGACTGGGCCCACGACCCGACCGGGAAGGCCCGCCTGACCAAACAGCGCGTCCTGGAACCCCGGATCGCGGACGGGAAGGCCGAGCTCCTGATGGGCGAACTCACCGACTACTGGAAAGCACAGGGCTTCGCCGTCACCCGCGACGACACCGCCCGACGAGTAGGCGCCGCCGCACCGGGCGAGGCCTGGGCCACGGTGACGATCGGCCAGGGCGGCGTGGTCCACCTGGAAGCCGGGATGGACCCGGTGAAGGACCCCGGCACCCTCACCCCGTTCAAGGACCAGCAGACGCCCGAACCGTCCCCCGGAGCCACCAGGACTCCCGCCGGCGAGCAGGACGACCCGTACTGGTCGCACTGACCCCCGCCCAAATCCCGTGCCGCCCCCGCCAGTTGCCCGGCCGGGGCGGCGCGGTGCGTTCCGGGGCCGCATTCCCGACCGGATTCGGACCGATCCGGCCCGGAGTGTGGACAAGACCCCACCGCCGGGTGCGTCATAGGGGGAACGTGAAACGGGTCACAACCCGAGGGCCGGCCGGAGGTGCCCCATTCGGATCCTGATCATCGGCGGCGGCTGCGCCGGACTGAGCACCGCGCTGCGCCTCCAGCAGCTGCTGCGCCCGCAGCTGAAGGACGGCCGGGCGGACATCACGATCGTCGAGCCGCAGCCGTACCTCACCTTCCAGCCCCTGCTGGCCGAGGTCGCGGCGGGCTCCATCGACCCCCGCCACGTCGTCGTCCCGCTGCGCACCGCGCTCCCGGACTGCCGGGTGCTGACGGCCCGCGTCACCAGGATCGACCACGCCTCCCGCACCGCCTGGGTGGACGCGGCGCCGCGCGGCGAGCTCCGGCTGCCCACCGAAGTCCCGTACGACGTCCTGGTGATGGCCCCGGGCGCGGTCTCCCGCACCGCCCCCGTCCCCGGCCTCGCCGAGCACGGCATGGGCTTCGCGACGGTCGGCGAGGCCGTCGCCCTGCGCAACCACGTCCTGGAACAGCTCGACCTGGCGTCCTCCACCCGCGACCCGGCACTGCGCCAGGCCGCGCTCACCTTCGTGTTCGTCGGCGCCGGCTACGCGGGCGTCGGAGCCCTCGCCGAACTGGAGGACATGGCCCGCACCGCCACCAAGGGCTTCCACAACCTGACGCCCGAGGACCTCCGCTGGGTGCTGGTCGAGGCCACCGACCGGATTTTGAGCGAGGAGATCCCCGAACTCGCCACCCACACCCTCGCCGCCCTGCGCGACCGCAACATCGACGTCCGGCTCTCCACCACCCTGGAGTCCGCCGTCGACCAGGTCATGGTGCTGTCCGACGGCGGCCGCTTCGCCGCCCGCACCCTGGTCTGGACGGCCGGCATCCGCCCGGCGCCCGTGCTCGCGCTCACCGACCTGCCGCTCGACCACGCCGGCCGGATCACCTGCCTGCCCACGCTCAGGATCGCCAACCCCGACGGCACCCCGCTGGCCGGCGCCTGGGCCGCCGGCGACTGCGCCGCCGTCCCCGACCAGGGCGGGCAGCCCTGCGCACCCAACGCCCAACACGCGCTCGCCCAGGCCAAGTTGCTGGCCGAGAACCTGGCCGCGGAGCTCGCCGGCCAACCCCTCGCCGACTACCGGCCGGGCGACCCCGCCTGCTCCACCTCGCTGGGCCTGCGCCGCGCCGTCGCGCACACCCGCCGCGGCGCCCGCCTCACCGGCCGCCGCGCCTGGTGGCTGCACCGCGTCCGCCAGCTGCGCCGCCTGCCCAGCCGGGAGCGCCGGGTCCGGGTGCTGATGGACTGGATGTTCGGCGGACTGTTCCCGCGCGAGGTGGTCGCGCTCGGCACCATCGAGCACCCGCGTGCCGAGTTCGAGTCCGGCTTCACCACCGGGCCCGGAGCGGCCGGCCCCGGCAGCTGACCGCCTCGCACCCGAACACCCTTGCCGCGGTCGGCCGTGCCGCAGCCGCCCTTGCCGCGGCCCGTCGGAAGCGCACCCCGGCGCACAACCGCCGGAACGCGCCGTACCGGGGGCTCGACTTCCGGAATCACCCCGGAGCCTGACAGGATCGCCCCATCACGCCATGTGCCGCCCCGCGTACGCAAGGTGATGATCACACCGGAATCGACTCACGAGCAGGAACGACCCCCACACCAGTACCTCCGAGGAAGCGGCCGACGTTGAACCTCATGCGCTGGAGCGCCCGGCTCACCGGAGCCGCGTGGCGGACTGCCCCCACCACCGCGGACGAACCCGTCACCGTCCCCGGCCAGCGCGACCCCGCCGGCTCCGGCCCCGACCTCCGCGACCCCGAGCAGCTCTACGACCTCCGCGACGTCCTGCGCCGCCTGCCCGCCCCCGTCGCCCTCACCCACGGTCCGCACCACCTGCTCGGCTACGCCAACCGCGCCTACCGCGACCTGTTCGGCGCCCGCACCCCCGGCCGTCCCGCCGCCGAGGCCCTCCCCGAACTCACCGCCCTCGGCGTCCTCCCCCTGCTCGACCAGGTGCTGCGCAGCGGCCGCGCCCGCAGCGTCAAGTCCCGCTGCATCCTCGGCCTCGGCGGCAACCGCTACTACAACATCGCCTGCGTCCCGCTCGGCCCCGACGAGCACCGCACCCCCACCGGCGTCCTGGTCTTCGCCACCGAGGTCACCGACCAGGTCCAGGCCGCCGGCCGCCTCCGCGACGCCGAACGCCGCCAACGCGAAGCCGCCGTCACCCTCCAGCACAGCCTGCTCCCGCAGAAACTCGAACAGCCCGCCGACCTGCACGTCGCCGCCACCTACCAGCCCGGCGGAGCCGACGCGGCCGTCGGCGGCGACTGGTACGACGTCATCGGCCTCGGCGGCGGACGCACCGCCCTCGTCATCGGCGACGTGATGGGCCGCGGCCTGCGCGCCGCCGCCGTCATGGGCCAGCTCCGCACCGCCGTCCGCGCCTACGCCCGCCTCGACCTCCCGCCGCACGAAGTGATGACCCTGCTCGACGGCCTCGCCATGGAGATCGACGCCAACCAGATCGCCACCTGCACCTACGCCGTCTGGGACCCGGCCGGCACCTCCCTCGTCTACGCCTCCGCCGGCCACCTCCCCCTCCTGCTCCGCGCCCCCGACGGCACCGTCCTGCGCGGCGAGGAACAGAACGGCCCACCCCTCGGCACCGGCGGCGCCGGCCACCTCTCCCACACCCTCCGCCTGCTCCCCGGCACCACCGGCGTCCTCTACACCGACGGCCTGGTCGAACGCCGGGACCAGGACATCGACCAGGGCATCGACCACCTCGCCCGCACCCTCACCGGCCCCGTCGCCACCCCCGACATCGTCTGCGCCCGCCTCCTGCGAGCCCTCGGCGTCACCGCCGAGCACGACGACGACGTCGCCGTCCTGGTCTTCCAGGTGGCACTTGATTCCGAGCCCCCGGCTCTGTAAGGTTCTTCGAGTTGCCTGACAGGGAGCACCGAGCACGCGTGAACCGCGTGGACGGTCCCGGGGCAGCCAATCCCTTGAGAACCACCCAGTTGATCCGTGGCGGGTCGCGTCCTTTTCGCGTCTCCGTTCGTATTTGCTGTGCGTGTTTTCGGAGATTGCGGCGGATTCGCTTTTCGGAGCGGGGATCGGCTAGAGTTTGAAACGTCGGACGGGCCGTCAGGCCGGGAAGACGAACAGCAAGTCGGATCGAAACTCCGGAAAACGGAGCGGAAAACATCTGATAAGCTGGAAACACGAAAGAACGAAGCGCCCGGAGGGC
>NZ_JBSGDD010000115.1:0-19072 GCF_053602195.1 Kitasatospora sp. NPDC004531
ACTCCCTTGTGGGGTCTGCCGGTCGGGCTCGCCGAGCAGCTCGGTCAGTCAGTCGACCCGCCCGGGTGAACGGGCGGGCGCGACACGGGAGTTGACGGCGGTCTAGTAACCGCGGGCCGGGCGGTTCGGGTCGGCCTGCTGCACCTTGGCCGCCAGGTTGTGGCCGTCCGGCGCGACGTTGTACCGGTCGCGGATGTAGTTCATCGACGCCGCCACGTTCGCCACCGGGTCGTAGATGTCGGTGGAGGTGCCCTTGACGTGGTAGGCGGCGAAGGTGGACGGGATGGTCTGCCAGCCGCCGCGCGAGCTGTTCAGCGGCGCGCCGTCGGCCTGCTTCGCGCCGTGCGCGTTGCTGTCCCACAGGTTCACCTGGCCGCTGGCCGCGTTGTACGTCGACTCGCGCTTGGCGATGGTCAGCATGCCCTTGGTCCACGCCTCGCGGGCCGCCGGGTCGGTGACGCCCATCGCGTCCAGCGCCTGCGCGATGTACTCGCGGCAGGCGGCCTCGCCGCTCTTGTACTTGCCCTTGCCGCCGTACGTGACCTCACTGGTCTTGATCTTGCCCGCGTGCGAGATCTCGATCTTCGGGTCGGGGCCGCTGTTGCCGCCGTGGTCGCCGCCACCGCCGCTGCCGCTCCCGCCGCCGTGGTCGCCGGACTTGTTCGGGCTCTTCGGCATCGGCGCGCCGCCGGGCTTCTTGGACGCGGGCCGGGTGGACGGGCTGTGGTCGCCGCCCTGGCCGGGGCTGCGCGGCGTCGGCTGCGTGGAGCCGGGCTTGCTGACGCCCTCGTGGGCCTTCTTCTCGGCCTCCTCGTACCGCTTGATCACGGTGCCGAGCTTGCGGACGTCGTCGGCGAGCTCCCTGGTGAGCTTCTCCTTCGTCGCCTCCAGCGCCGCGACCTGCGCCTCGATCGCGCTGACCTGCTGCTTGACCTGGGCCACCACCGAGCCGAAGCCGATGATGTTGCCCAGCGCGCCGGCCGCCAGGTCGGTGGCCACCGCCTTGGCCATCACGCCCTTGATCTGACCGGTCTTCTGGGCCATCTGGTTCATCCGCTGCTGGATCTCGTGGAAGTCCTTCTGGATCTTCGCGAGCTCGCTCAGCGTGACGCCGAAACCTGCCATGTCGTATCTGCTCCCCCGTCGGACCTGACACCCGTTCAGTCGTTTATCCCACCACAGGGCGTTCTGCGGCAATCACCGGCCCCCTGTCGCGTGCGCCGCTACCCGCACCGCGCCGCCCGCAAACCACCTGACCGGGCCTTTCGCCGAGATGCCGAGGTGCACCGGGCGGGCGATCATGGCGGTTGTGGACCGCCCTCCCGCGGTACCGGAAAGGCTGGGATTCGATGTTCCAACTCCTCTGGATTCTGCTGATCGGCTTCGTACTGGGTGTGCTGGCCAAGCTCATCCTCCGCGGCCCCCAGGCCATCCCGTGGTGGCTGACCATGCTCCTCGGCGCGGCCGGCGCCTGGCTGGGCAACGCCGTGGCCGGCTGGATCGGCGTCCGCCACACCTCCGGCATCGACTGGATCCGGCATGCGCTCCAGCTCGGCTTCGCGATCGCGCTGATCGCCTTCGTGGCCCCCGCCTGGAGCAAGTCCCGCACCAGCAGATAGCGCCGCCGCCCACCGCCCGGCCACCGCCGCCGCCCGTCGAGCAGTCCGCTCGGCGGGCGGCGGCACGTTCCTCCCCCGAACGGCCGACGGCCGCCGCCTCGCCGAAGCCGCCCACGACGGCCGCCGGTCAGCCGGCCCAGATCTCCCGGACCGCCCGCAGCGGGTCCCGCTCGACCCGCGCCTGCGCGCCCCAGCGCATGGTGGCGCGGCCGTCCTGGTAGGGCGGCCAGGCCGGGTCGAGGCCGCGGACGAAGGCGACCCAGGCGGCGTGCACCGCATCGGCCAGGGCCTGCGGGGGCCGGGCGCCCAGCGCCTCCTCGACGCCCTCGGCGGCCAGCGCGTCGAAGGCGAACGGCAGGTCGGTGCAGTGGTAGGCCTGACCGGCGCGGCCGGGCGCGGTGCCGGTCCACTCGAACTGGTAGAGCCAGGTGGGGCGCCCGGCCGCGACGCGGGCCTCGGCGAGGGCCAGCGCGGGGGCCCGGAACAGCCCGTCGGTGAGCACCTCGCCCGATCCGGCCCGCGGGTTCTCGGCCCGGAACCGGGCGGCGCGTTCCGGGTCCAGGCCGAACGCGGCGAGCAACGCGTCCACCTCGGGCCCGCCCGGTGCGGCCGACCCGGGCGCGGCGAACTCGTGCGCGGTGAAGCCGAGCAGCAGCGGCACCTCGGACTCGGCGACCGCCTCGGCCACCGGACGGGTCACCGACTCGCCGTCCACGCACGGGGCGAGGGCCAGCAGTGGGTCGCCGTCGCCCAGCGCGTCCTGGAGCGCGAGCAGCCGCTCGTCGCTCGCGTCCCGCAGGGCCTCGGCGGTGAGCACCGCCCCGGTCAGCCCGGCCAGCGCCGCGGCGACGGCCGGGGCGTCGGGTTCGAGCACCGCGCCGGAGGCGGAGATCGCGGCCCGCAGCAGCCCGCGCGCCGCGGGCACGGCCAGCAGGGTCTGCACCGCGCCGCCGCCCGCCGACTGCCCGGCGACGGTGACCTTCGCGGGGTCGCCGCCGAAGCCGGCGATGTTGTCGCGGACCCACTCCAGCGCGGCGACCCAGTCCCGCACGCCCCGGTTGTCGGGCGCGTCCGGCAGGTGCAGGAATCCCTCGACGCCGAGCCGGTAGCCGACGGTGACCAGCACCACGCCGTCCCGGTTGAAGGCCGCGCCGTCGTACCAGGGGCTGGCGGCGCTGCCCGCGACGTAGCCGCCGCCGTGGATCCACACCAGCACCGGCAGCCCGGCCGCCGGGTCGGCGGCGGGGGTGAAGACGTTCAGGTTCAGGGTGCCCGCGCCGGGGATCGTCGGCTCGGGAATGGTGGTGACCGCGGCGAACGGCCGGCGCTGCGCGGTCGGCCCGTACGCGGTGGCGTCGCGCACCTCGCTCCACGGCTCGGGCGGCACCGGCGCGGCGAACCGCAGCGCCCCGACGGGCGGCTGGGCGTACGGAATGCCGAGGAAGCGCGCGCTCCCGTCGGCGCGGCGCTCACCGCGCACCGGGCCGCTGCGGGTGGGGACGACGGTCATCTGTTCTGCTCCTGGACGGGTCACGGGGTGGGGCCCTGGTGTTCGACGTACTGGCGGACGCGGTTGAGCTCGGCCGGGTCGGCCGGGCGGGTCACAGGTCGAGGCCGTGGCCGAACGCGAAGACCGGGTCGGCGGTGTCGTTGGGCACGTCGGGGCGGGAGGCCGCCACGGCGGCCATCGAGCGCGGCAGTTCGAACGGCAGGCGGCCCTCGGGGCGGGCCCGGCCGAACACCACGTCGAGCAGGGCGTCGTCCTGCGCGCCGTAGTCGGCGATCAGGGCGTGCGCGCGTTCGGCGATCTCGGGGAGCACGGCCGGCCGTTCCAGGTTGATCAGCACCACGGTGGGCACGGCGTCCAGGACGGCGAGGATGCGGGCGAGTTCGTCCGCCGGGAAGTCCAGGCGCCCGGAGTGGAACAGCGACTCGAAGCGGTTCGGGCGCTGCTCGTACGGCGTGTACAGGCGCAGCACGGCGAGGTCGGCCTCGGCGGGGTGCTGGACGGCCCGGCCGTGCCGGGCGACGACGGCCGCGTCGAGGCCCTCGGTGTAGAGGCGGGGGGCGGGGCGGGTGACCGGCAGGGTGCCGTCGCGGTTGACCAGGACGGTCAGCGAGCGGCGCTGCGCGGCGGCGCCCTCAGCGCGGAACTCCGGGTTGCCGACGACCAGTTCGGCGGCGTCGGGGTCCACGTACCGCCGCTCGTCGAACAGGCCGAGGACGAACTTCTCGCGCAGCAGGCGTCGCACCGAGACATCGAGCCGCGCCTCGGTGATCCGCCCGTCGCGCAGCAGGGCGAGCAGCAGTTCGGGGCACTCCTCGCCGCCGAACTGGTCGACGCCGGCGTCGAGCGCCTTGGCGGCGCGTTCGGCGGGGGTGAGGTGTTCGACGCCCCAGGCGCGGGCGCGGTGCGGTTCGCCGAAGATCTCGTCGTCGTTGAGCAGGCCCCAGTCGGTGCACACGATGCCCTGGAAGCCGAGTTCGTCGCGCAGCAGGCCGGTGACCACGTCGCGGTTGAAGCCGAAGCCGACCTCCTCCCAGTCGGTGCCGATCGGCTGCCCGTAGTAGGGCATCATCTGGGCGGCTCCGGCGGCGACGGCGGCCCGGAACGGGGCGAGGTGCAGTTCGCGCATCCCGCCGGGGTAGACCTGTTCCTTGCCGTGCGGGAAGTGCGGGTCCTCGCCGTCCTGCTGCGGGCCGCCGCCGGGGAAGTGCTTGACCATGGCGGCCACGCTGTCCGGGCCGAGCCGCTCGCCCTGCAGGCCGCGGAGGTAGGCCTCGGCGAGTTCGGCGGTGAGCGCGGCGTCGGAGCCGAAGGTGCCGGTCTGCCGCGACCAGCGCGGTTCGGTGGCGAGGTCGAGCTGCGGGTGCAGGGCGACCCGCAGGCCGACGGCGAGGTACTCGCGGCGGGCGATGTCGGCGAAGCGGCGCACCAGTTCGGGGTCGCGGACGGCGGCCAGGCCGATCGGCTCGGGCCAGGCGGAGAACGCGCCGGCCCGGATCGAGGCGCCGATGTTGGCGGTGAAGGAGTGGCGGGGGTCGGTGGAGAGGGTGACGGGGATGCCGAGCCGGGTGCGGTGGGCGATCTCCTGGACGGCGTTGTGCCATTCGGCGATCCGGCGCGGCTCGGCGGTGCCCACCAGGTTGAAGTGGCTCAGGCCCTGGTCCCTGATCAGGCCGGTGGTGTCGGCGGGGAAGTCGCCGTCGTCGCCGGCCTCCACGGGCCGGCCGTCGGCGTGCATCGGCAGCATGGTGTGGAACATCAGGCCGGCCTTCTCCTGCGGCGTCATCCGGCCGAGCAGGTCCTCGACGCGTTCGTCCACCGGCCGGGCGGGGTCCTGGTAGGGGTGGGCGGTGTGGTGCATGGGGCTTCTCCGGTGAAGGGGTGAGGGGCGGTCAGCGGACGCCGCGGATCGGGACGACGGCGAGCGCGCCGCCCAGGATGATCAGGGCGCCGGCCAGGTAGAGCGCGTCGTAGCCGGCCAGGCCGACCACCGCGGCGGCGACCAGCGGGGCGAGGATCTGCGGCCCGGCGTTGGCGATGTTCAGCACGCCCAGGTCGCGGGCGGCGTCGGCGGCGCTCGGCAGCACCTGGGTGACCAGGGCGGTGTCCACGGCCAGGTAGCAGCCGAAGGCGATGCCGGCGAGCACGGTGTACAGCAGGATGCCGGTCCAGGTGGGCATCAGGACGGGGACGGCCATGGTGGCGGAGGCCAGCACGCAGGAGACGGCGATCAGCGGCTTGCGGCGGCCGAGCCGGTCGGACAGCCAGCCGCCGAGGACGGTGGCGGCGAGTGTGGAGACCGCGTCGACCGGGGCGAGCCAGGTCTGGGCGTCGGGGGCGGTCTGCTGCACCACTTCCGCACCAAGGAGGCGCTGCTGGTCTCGGTGCTGGAGGCCAGCGACGAGAACGACATCGAGCAGTTCTTCGCCGAGGAGTGCGCCACCGTCGCCGAGTGGTTCCACCGCCTGGTCGACCTGGCCGCGCACAACGCCGCCCGGCCCGAGCGCACCCGGATGTTCAACGCCCTGGTCGGCGAGTCGGGCGACCCGGAGCACCCCGCGCACGCCTTCTTCGCCCGCCGCTACCGGACCCTGACCGCCGACGCCGCCCAGTCGCTGCACCGCGGCGTGGCCGACGGCGAACTGCGCGCGGACACCGACTGCCCGGCCGAGGCCCGCCAACTGCTCGCCGTCATGGACGGGTTGCAGCTCCAGTGGGTGCTCGACCAGTCCGTGGACATGCCCGGCCAGCTGCACGCCTACCTGGACCGGCTGTACCGGGCGCTGTCCACCGCCGGCACGCCGCTGCCGGACGCCGCCCGCCCGCGCGACTGACGCCCGGGCCGCCGGCGGACGGCCCGGTGCGCTTATGTCAACGCCATTGACGTTGAACGACGGGGAACGGTCTGATGACGGCATCCGGGTCCCGCAACCCCGCTCCGGGGCCCGGAATCCCCCGTGCACCGCCGAAGGAGCCCCGCCATGGCCGACCCCGTCCACGCCCTCCGGGACGCCCGACCCGTACCGTTCTGGCTGGACTCCCCCGACCGGCCGGCCGCCGAATCCGCCCTGGTCGGCAGCGCCACGTGCGACCTGCTGGTGGTCGGCGGCGGCTACAGCGGCCTGTGGACCGCGCTGATCGCCAAGGAGCGCGAGCCGTCGCTGGACGTCCTGCTGATCGAGGCCCGCGAGGTCGGCTGGGCCGCCTCCGGACGCAACGGCGGCTTCTGCGAGGCAAGCCTCACCCACGGCCTCGCCAACGGCCACCAGCGCTGGCCCGGCGAACTCGCCGTCCTGGAACGCCTCGGACAGGCCAACCTCGACGCCATGCAGGAGACCGTCCGCCGCTACGGCATCGACTGCGACTGGCGGCGCAGCGGCGCCCTCAACGTCGCCACCGAACCCCACCAGGTCGCCGAACTGGAGGAGTTCGCGCGGCTCGCGGCCCGCTACGGCAGCCACCTCGACGTCCTGGACCGGGACGCGGTGCGCGCCGAGATCGACTCCCCCACCTTCCTCGGCGGCCTGTGGGACCGCGACGGCGTCGCCATGCTCGACCCGGCCCGGCTCGCCTGGGGCCTCAAGCGCGCCTGCCTCGACCTCGGCGTCCGCATCCACGAGCACACGCCCGCCACCGCCCTCGCCGACACCCCGCGCGGCCTGGACGTGCGCACCCCCTACGGCCGGATCACCGCCCGCCGCGCCGCCCTGGCCACCAACGCCTTCCCGTCCCTGCTGCGCCGTCACCGGCCGTACACCGTCCCGGTCTACGACTACGCGCTGATGACGGAGCCGCTGACGGACGCCCAACTCGCCTCCGTCGGCTGGCGCCACCGGCAGGGCTGGTCCGACAGCGCCAACCACTTCCACTACGTGCGGCTGTCGGCCGACAACCGGATCCTGTTCGGCGGCTACGACGTCGTCCACCAGTACGGCGGCCGGATCGGCGCCGAGCGCGACCAGCGGCCGGAGACCTTCGCCACCCTGGCCCGGCACTTCCGGCGGACCTTCCCCCAGCTGGAGGGCCTGCGCTTCACCCACGCCTGGGGCGGCGCGATCGACACCTGCACCCGGTTCTCGGCGTTCTTCGACCTGTCGCACCGCGGCCGGGTCGCCTACGCGGCCGGCTTCACCGGGCTCGGCGTCGGCGCGACCCGGTTCGGCGCCGAGGTGATGCTCGACCTGCTCGCCGGCGGGCGCACCGAGCGCACCGCGCTGGAGATGGTCCGCCGCAAGCCGCTGCCGTTCCCGCCCGAGCCGGTCCGCTCGATCGGCATCGGCATCACCCAGTGGGCGCTGACCCGCGCCGACGCCGACGCCGGACGCCGCAACCTGTGGCTGCGCACCCTCGACCGCTTCGGCCTGGGCTTCGACAGCTGACCGCAGCGCCGCGGCCCGGTGCGCGGCCGCTCCGGGCCGTACCGGCAGTTGTCGTACGGGTCGCCCGGGTGCGCCCGGCGGCCGGCCGTCCCCGCCGCGCGGGTCCGGCGGGGTGGGGGTCACGAACGGGTGATGTTGGGGGGTTCGGGCGGTCGCGGGGCGGACGGCGGGTCAGCATCGGGGGTGTCCGCCGGGGTGTGGCCCTCGGGGTCGGCGGGCGGGGGAGAACATGCTCAGCACGATGGAGGTTCCATGCGTTTGGTCTCAAGTGGCCGGCTCCACGCCACGTTCGAGCTCGGTGATCTGCAGGTGGTGTCGCTGCGGGACGGGTACATCGACATGCCGCCGACCCGGCTGCGCGGCACGGACGGGCGGGCGCTCGACGAGCTGCCGCCCGAGGTTCCGCTGGCGGACGAGAATCTGCGGTTGTCGGTGAACGCCTTCTTCGTCACCGACGGCACCTGGTCGCTTCTGGTCGACACCGGTGCGTCGAACGTCTGGCACGTTCCGGGCATGGGGCGGATCTACGAGGCGCTGGAGGAGGCAGAAGTAGAGCGGGGCTGCATCACCGATGTGGCCATCACCCACCGGCACGAGGACCACGTGAGCGGTCTGATCGCGCCGGACGGTTCGGAGGCGTTCGCCAAGCTCGAACGGGTGTGGATCGGCGCGGCCGACGCCTCGGTGTTCACGGGACGGCTGGAGCCGATCCGCGAGCGGGTGGTGCCGGTGTCGGAGCAGGTCGCGATCAACGACTGGGCGACCGCGCTCCCGGCGCCCGGCCACACGCCCGGGCACACCGTCTACGAGATCAGCAGCGGTGGCGAACACCTGCTGGTGTGGGGCGACACCGTGCACGTGCCGACGCTCCAGTTCGACCGGCCGGAGGTGTCCTGGGAGCTCGACGGCGACCAGTCCCGGGCCCGGGCGGCGCGGGCGGCGCTGCTGGAGCGGCTGTCGCGGCCGGGCCACTTCGTGGCGGGGGCGCACCTGGACTCCCCCGGCATCGCGCGGGTGAGTCCGTCCGGCGACGGCTACGCGTTGGAGTACCTGGCGGCGCCGATCGACTGACCCGGCGGGCGGCGGCCCCGCACCGGCGGTCGGGGGCGAGCGCCCCGGGAGACAGCGCGTTCCCGGCGGCGCCCCTCCCCGTTCGCACTGCTCAGAGGAGGCTTGCGGTCGGGGTCGCGGCGAGCGCGCGCTGGGTGGCGAACTCGACGACCTGGGCGGCGATTTCCTCCAGCTGTGCCTGGACGTGGTCGTCCTTGCAGTCCCCGGCGGGCGAGAAGCGGGTGATCGAGGTGTTGATGGCGGCGCCCAGCGGGGTGGGCCAGCCGCGCAGGGCGTGGGTGACGTCGCGCAGGGCGGCCAGCGTGGCGACGGCGCCCTGCCAGCCGTTGGCGACCGCGACGCATCCGACGGCCCGGTCGCTGAAGTAGGGGCGGGTGTCCTCGCGCAGTTCCTCGACGTAGTCGAGGGCGTTCTTGACCAGGCCGGATATTCCGCCGTGGTAGGCGGGACTGGCCAGGACGAGGGCGTCGGCGCCGGCGACGGCGGACAGCAGCTGTCCGGCCTGCGGGGTGGTGCTGCCCTGCCGGGGGTCGTACAGCGGCAGGGACAGTGCCGGTCCGGCGATCAGCTGCACTGATGCGCCGCGCTTCGCCGCCGCGTCCAGGACGATCCGCAGGGCTTTCTCGGCTGTGGATCCGGGCCGGCTCGAACCGCCGACACCGACCACGTTCACGATCCGGTGCACTGGTGGCGCCTCCTTCTCTTTCGGGGATCTCGGGGTGTTCGCGGCGCGGGGTGCGGTAGTAGGGGCCGACGGGGCGTCGGATCGTCGGGCGGCAGCAGAAGGTGATTCCACTCGTGCGTGGTGAACACGGAGTGGAACCACCTTCTGCCTGTTCAGGTCACGCGACTGCGCGGCCGAGCGGTCACACCGCCGACGCCACGCCGTCCTGACGCTCGGTCTCCTCCGCGGCGGGAACCACGGGGGCGCGCCGGAAGTTCGTCACGACGAGCAGGATCAGCACGATGCCGGCGACGGTGGCCCACATGGCGGTGCGCACCCCGTCGGAGGTGGCCACGCGCAGCGCCTCGCCGGTCAGGCCCTCGTGGCCGGAGTTGGCGATCGCCACCAGGACGGCCAGGCCGACTGCGGCGCCGACCTGCTGGCCGGTGGAGGCGACGCCCGAGGCGATGCCCTGGTCCTCGGACGCGACACCGGTGGTCGCCGCCGCGTACATGGCGGTGAAGATGGTGCCCTGGCCGAGGCTGAGGATGAGCACGCCCGGTACCAGCTGCAGGTAGGTGCCGCTGGGCGAGACGGAGAACGCGAACGCCACGGTGCCGATCAGGCCCAGCAACAGGGCGCCGGTCAGCGTGGCGCGCACGCCGAAGCGGGTGGCCAGCTTTCCACCGGACAGGTTGCCGATGAGGACGCCGACGCACGGGAGCAGGAAGGCGATGCCGCTCTTGGTGGCGGAGTAGCCGTGCACGCTCTGGAAGTACAGGGTGAAGAAGTAGGGCAGTGCGCCGAACGTCCCCATGAAGATGAAGGTGACGACGGTGCCGGTGCTCAGGTTGCGGTTGCGGAACAGGCGCAGCGGCAGCAGCGGGTCGCGGCCGCGGCCTTCGATGGTGAAGAAGACGCCGAGGATCACCACGGAGATCGCGGCGGTGACCAGGATCGTCGGGGAGGTCCAGCCGGACTCGGGGCCCTGGACGAGGGTGAAGACCAGCAGGGTCGATCCGACGGTGGCGGTGAGGGCACCGGGGAGGTCGAACTTGCGTCCGCCGACGCCCTGGTCGGTGTCCTTGGGGATGATGAGGAAGGCGAGCAGCATGGCGCCGCCGGCCAGCGGGACGTTGGCGAAGAAGATCGACGCCCAGCCGAAGGCGCCGGTGAGGACGCCGCCCAGCAGGGAGCCGAGGATCATGCCGCTGCCGCCGGCGCCGCCCCAGATGGCCAGGGCGCGGTTGCGCTCGGGGCCTTCGGCGAAGGTGGTGGTGACCAGGGACAGGGTCGAGGGAGCCAGGAAGGCGCCGCCGATGCCCTGGACCGCGCGGGCGACGATCAAGGTGGTGGGGTCGCCGGCGAGTGCTCCGGCGAGCGAGGAAGCGGCGTAGAGGAACAGGCCGAAGGTGAACATCCGGCGGCGGCCGAAGAGGTCGGCGGCGCGGCCGCCGAGCAGCAGGAAGCCGCCGAAGGCGACGGCGTAGGCGCTGACGACCCACTGGAGGGTCTGGGCGGAGAATCCGACGCCGGTCCGGATCTCGGGGAGTGCGACGAAGACGATGCTGTAGTCAACAGCGTAGATGCACTGGGCGAAAGCCAGCAGTGCCAGGATCAAGCCGAGGCGTCGGCGAGGTGGCGCAGTGGCGCCGGCGACTGCAGAAGGCATGGGTGTGCCTGTCCCTTCCGGGTTTATCGGGTGCGTGTCAGTGGTGCGGCGGGTGCGACGGGTCGGTGCCGGTCGGCGGGGCCGCGTTGGTGTGCCCCTGCCGGTACGGCGGGGCGGGTCTGGTGGCAACGTGCCCGCGGGCAGCGTTGTGGGCCGTGTTCATGGATGCGTGCCCCCTCGGTCGTGTGTGGTGCGGGGCGGGTGGCCCCGGGTGGGCGGCGGTCTTCGCCGGCCTGGTCGTGCCGCTGCGTCACGGCTTGAGGTGGTCGTGGAACCACTGGGTGAAGGCCGCGTCGAGTTGGTCGCGTTCGTCCCGGTCGTCGGGGAGGTGGCCGCGGGAGAGCCGGATGAAGCGCACGGTCTTGCCCAAGTCGGTGAGTGTCCGGTGGAGTTGCTCGGTCGCGTTGAAGGCGACGGTGGTGTCGCCCTCGGCGTGGGCGAGCAGCAGGGGGGCCTGGATGGCGGCCGCGTGCGTGAGGGGGCTGGCGTCCCTGAGTCTGGCGAGGTCCTGCGGGTCGTCGACGTCGCCGATCCATTCGGTGACGCGGCGGCTCCAGGTGGGCGGCAGGGCGCGGATGTCGCTCTCGAGGTCGGCGGGTCCGCAGATGGCGATGCCGGCGCGCCAGTGGTGGGGCAGTCGGGACAGGCAGCTGAGTGCGGCGAAGCCGCCGTAGGACATGCCGTGGACGCCGAGGCGGTCGCCGTCCACCCAGGGCAGGCTGCGCAGGTAGTGGGCGGCGGCGTCGAAGTCGGCGAGGTCGCCGCGGCCCCAGTCGCGGTAGATCAGGCGCTGGTAGGCGAGTCCCCGCCCGGTGGAGCCGCGGACGTTGGGCGCCAGGACGGCGATGCCGGCGCGGACCAGGCGCTGGATCAGCGGGTCGTGGACGGGCAGGGCCGCCCATTCGGGGCCGCCGTGGATGGTCAGGACGGCGGGGACGGGGCCCGTCGTGCGGGCCGGGCGGTAGAGCAGGCCGGTGATGTCGAGGCCGTCGGCCGAGGTGAAGTGGACCGTCTGCGGGACGACCAGGTCGTCGGGCAGGTCGTCGCCGAAGCGGCTGAGCTGCTGGGTGCGGCCGGTGTCCGGGTCGACGGAGAAGAACTCGGTGGCCCGGTCGGAGGCGCCGACCTGGGCGAGGAGGTGTCCGGCGGCGCTGAAGCGGGGGACGAAGCCGTCGTAGCCGAAGGGCTGGGAGGCGAATCCCGGCAGTTCGATGCGGGTGTCGTGGTTGCACAGGACGGTGCGCTGGTCGTCGGGTAACGCCCACAGGACCCGGTCGGGGCCGACGACGACGTTCTCGATGTCGGCGTCCGGGGTGGCGATCCACCTCAGCGGGCGGCCGGGTTCGAGCAGGGCGACGCCGAGGTGGTCGCGGCCCTCGGTGGTGCACACGTAGATGCCGTCCTCGTTCCAGCCGCCCGGCTGGTACTTGGCGGGGCCGTCGTGCGGGGTGAGGTGCTCGGTGCGGCCGGTGACGAGGTCGCAGGCGTACAGGTCCTGGTCGGTGTTCTGGTGGAACTTCAGGACCAGGAGCCGGCGGGAGTCGGGCGAGAAGCAGACGGGCACGTAGCGGTCGTCGCCCCGGAGGACCATCGTGGACTCGCCGGTTTCCAGGTCGCGCACGTAGACGTCGAGGCAGGTGACGTCGCGTGCGCTGGTGGCGTAGGCGAGCAGCCGGCCGTCGGGGCTGTAGGGGGTGCTCGCGGTGGAGTACGGCACGCCCACCTCGCGGCGGATGCCGGGTTCCTGCTCCAGCCACTCCACCTCGCCGGTGGCGGGGTCGATCTCGGCCAAGCGGTAGTCCTGGCCGCCGGTGACGTCGACGACGGCGAGCAGGCGGGTCTCGTCGGGCCGCCAGGCCAGGCGGGTGACCGCGCCGTCGATCGGCAGGACGCGCCGCCGGCCTTCCCAGGTCTGGAACCAGGGCTGCGGGCGGCCGGACTCGTCGCCGACGTACGCGAAGCCCTCCTTGGCGGGCCATGCTCCCCAGAGACTCATGAGTGCGCCGCCAGGGCGAGTTGGATGGTGGCGGCGGCGACGATCCCGCGGCGGAACCGGTCGAGTTCGAGGTTCTCGTCGGGGGCGTGGTTGGCCTCGTCGGCGTTGGCGAGCGGCACCCCGTAGCAGGGGCAGGCGAGTTCGTCGCTGAGGACGGCCATCGGCAGGCTTCCGCCGAGGGACGGCACCAGCAGGGGCCGCTGGCCGAGGACGTCCTCGACCGCCTGGAGGATGGTGCCGGTATAAGGGGTCTCCGGCAGTGTGGTGGAGGGGGCCATGGCCGCGCCGGGGACGAATTCGACGTCGGGGGCGTGCTCGGCGATGTGGCGCCGGATGGCGTCGGCAACCTGCTCGGGGGTCTGGCCGCCGACCAGGCGGGCCTCGCAGCGGGCGACGGCGACGTCGGGGATCACCGCGCGGTGGTCGCCGGAATCCGCGCAGCTGAGCGAGTTGACGGTCAGGGTGGGCCGGGCGAAGCGTTCGTGGAACCCGATGCCGGTGGGCGGTTCCATGCCGGTCGCGCCGATCGTCCGGAGCGTCGCGTCGACGTCGACGGGGAGGTCGGCCAGGGCGGCGAGCTGTCCGCCGCTCAGCGGGGGCACCTGGTCGGCGAAGCCGGGGACGGTGACGATGCCCTCGGCCGTGCGCATGGTGGCCAGCAGCTGCACCAGGGTCCAGGCGGGGTTGGGCGCGACTCCGCCCCAATTGCCCGAGTGCAGAGGCCGGTTGGCGCCCCGGGCGCGAAGTTCGAACATCAGGATGCCGCGGACGCCGAGGACCACGCAGGGTCTGCCGGAGTCGTCCACGGGGCCGTCGCTCCAGATCACCAGGTCGGGCCGGCCGACCTGGCGCACGGCCGCGGCGAGGTTGGGGCTGCCGATCTCCTCCTCGCCGTCGAGCAGGACCGTGACCCGGCAGGGGAACCCGCCGGTCAGGTCCCGCAGGGCGCGCAGTCCGAGGAGTTGGGCGAGGTGCTGGCCCTTGTTGTCCCCGGTGCCGCGGCCGTACATGCGGCCGTCGCGGATGGAGGGGACGAAGGGGGGTGTGGTCCACAGTTCCAGCGGCCCGGCGGGCTGGACGTCGTAGTGGCCGTAGATCAGGACGTGCGGTCCGGGGCCGTCGGCGGTGCCCACCAGTGCGGGCCAGCCGCCGGTTTCGACCTCGCGGGCCTCCAGGCCGGAGGCCCGTAACAGGCGAAGCCCGTGGGCGGCCGCTTCGGCCATGCCTTCCCCGGTACGGCTGACGCTCGGTCGGGAGATCCAGTCCGCCAGCTCACCGTCCAGATCGCGGGCCTCGACCCACTCCTGGAGCTGCTTGATCACAGACCCTCCAACCGATTGCACAGAATGAAATCGATGTGCAGTCAAGCAAACTGACGGACCGTTGGCAAGGTACAGTCCACGGTGTGGAAGCGACCATCGAAGACCTCAAAGCGCTCGGACACCCGGTACGCTGGCGCATTCTGCGGCTGTGCCTGGACCGTGCCTTCACCAACAAGGAGCTGTCGGTCGAGCTCGACCTCGCTCCCGCAACCACCCTGCGCCACGTCCGCGCACTGGTGAAGACCGACTTCCTGGTGGCGGAACCGGTCTGCACCGGCGAGCACGGCGCGCTGCAGCGGCCCTACCGGGCCACCGCACGCACCCGAGGGCTGATCATTCCGCCCGACGACTCCGGCCTGGCCCAGCAGGTCGACCTGGCCGTCCTGGGCGCGCACCGCACCGAGTTGATAGCCGCGGGCAAGGACTCCGGACGCGGCGCCAAGCGCGGGGTGCTGCGGCTGCGGCCCTCCTCGGTGGACTCGCTGCACCGCCGGATCGAAGCTCTGATCGCCGAGTACGCCGACGAGGCCGACGGCGAGCCGCTGAGCTACCTGTGGTCGTTGGCCGCCCGCCCGGCACTCGACCCCGACCCCCGCGAGAACAACGGGCCAGCAACGATTGACCGATCGCCGTGACCGGTGCTTGACTCAAACACCATTCGAGCGAAACGCTCACCGCTGCCTCGGCGGCCGGAAGGGCGACAGCGCGATTTGTCTGTTACGCGTGGGACGGTGTCAGGGCAGGGCAATCCGCCGACACGGACCATTGGCACGATGCAAGCTCGGCGGGGCGGTTCCGCACGCCCTCGGCACTGAATCCGGGGAAACCCGGAGCATGGAATCCGGAAAAGGGTCACGAATGAAAATTGTCATTGCCGGCGGTCACGGGAAGATCGCCATGCGGTTGACCCGGCGCCTCGCCCGACGCGGCGACTCCGTCGTGGGAATCGTACGCAACCCCCGCCACATCGAGGACATCAGAAAGCTCGGCGGCGACGCCGCGCTGCTCGACCTCGAGCGCGCGACGGTGGACGAGGTGGCCGCGGTCGTGGCCGGCGCGGACGCCGTCGTCTTCTCCGCCGGCTCGGGCAACAGCGCCACCGCCGCCCGCCGGGACAAGATGGACCGCGCCGCCGTCGCGCTCGTCATGGACGGGGCCGAGAAGGCCGGCGTGCGCCGGTTCCTGCACGTCAGCTCGATCAACGTCGGGTGCGCCGAGGACCGCGGCATCGGCGAGGGCTACGCCGTCTACCTGCGGGCCAAACACGGTGCCGAGCAGCACATATTCGCCCGCACCGAGCTGGACTGGACCGTCCTGCGGCCCGGCGTGCTCACCGACGGCAACGGCGAAGGCACCGTCGAACTCACCGTCGGCGCCGAGGTGGCGCCCCGGGGCGCCAGGTTCGACCAGGTCGCCCGGGAGGACGTCGCGGGCGTCCTGGAAGCACTCATCGACCGGCCGGAGACCGCCGGCCGCATCTACGTGGTGGTCGGCGGACCGACCCCCATCGAGAAGGCGGTCGACGCCCTCTGACACGCACTGCGCGGACCACGCCCGCCGCCCCGTGACCCGGGGCGGCGCGGCACGGGCCCGCCACGGATTCCCGACGCCCGGAATCCGTGAATGCCGGCCGATCACGGCCCGGCCACAGCTCCCGCCGGACGCGACCTCGGCAGGAACGACACGGAACGCCGCACGGACGGCGGCGCCCCGCGCCCTGCCGGAAAAACGTGCGGGCGAAATTCCTTACCCTCCCCGCGCGGTTCCGATTCCGGCGGGGGGCACAGCAAGAAAGGTCTCCTTTCAACACACCGGGGGGTGCTTTGTTGTGCAGTCAGTTGCCAAGACAAGACCGGCGCATGGGCCCGGCATAGTGATCGCCGGCGACGGCGCCGTGAAAACGGCACCGTCGAACAACCCGGACGCATATCGATTAGGCTCCCTCCCGGTGGTCGAACCGCCACCCCACCGGTTTCCGGACGCCCGCACCCCGGACGCCCCGGTCGGCTGCACCCACTGGGCGGTGACCGCGGCGACCATCCCCTCCTGGGACGCGGCCACCGGCGCCGACGCGGCCGCCCGCCCGCGCTTCGTGGACGACATCGACGGGCTCTCGGCCCGGGCCCACTGGGCCGGCCTGCTGCTCCTGGAGGGCTGCGCCGCCGAAGGCGCCGCCACCGAACCGGCCCTGCCCGAGCGGCACATGCTCGACACGGCGATCGGGCCGGCCGTCACCACCGTGGTCGTCGCGGCCCGGGCGCCCCACTGGTTCGACCCGGAGGAGGCCGACCGGCCCGGCCCCGGCCGGCCCTGGTTCGCCGAGATCGGCTACGCGCACTGCCTCGCCCTGCTGATGGCCGGTCAGGTGCGCCACGCCTGCCGGATCGCCGAGAACGGCTACCGCCACGAGGTGGCCGCCGGGAACACCGCCCTGGCCGACGGCTGGCTGGCGATGCGCGGCCGGGTCGCCGACGTGACCGGCGCCCCGCACCGCCCCGACGGCCCCACCCCGCACCTCATGCTGGCGCCGCGCCCCGCCGCACTCGCCGTCTTCGGCGACCAGGCCGACGCCCGCCAGGACAGTCGGCACGAGAACCGTCTCTTCCTGCCCTGGTCGACCCTCAGCCGGGCCTGGGCCACCGCGGCCGGCGGGAACACCACCCTCGCCGCCCGCCAGGCCCTGGCCGCCGCCGACATCGCCATGGCCCTGGGCCAGTACGCCGTCGAAGCCACCGCGAGCTACGACGTGGCCCGCCTGGGCAACCCGCACGCCGTCCGGCACCGCCTGGCCGCGCTCATCGAACTGGTCCCCGGGCCGGTCGTGCCGGCCATGGCCGCCGCCGCGGCCGCACTGGCCCGCTCCGACCCCACGGCACTGGACCTCGCCGGCGCGAAGTTCACCAAACTGGGCATGGACCTGCTCGCCGCGGAGACCGCCACCGCCGCGGCCGCCCTGCGCCGCACCCGCACCTCCCCCAGCTCGCTCGCCTGTCCGACCGCGACGACCCCGCTGCTGCAACTGACCGCACCGCTGGTCGACCTGACCAGCCGCGAACGGGACGTCGTCCTCCTGGCCGCGGGCGGCCTGACCAGTCCCGCCATCGGGCACCGACTGGCCCTGTCCGCCCGCACCGTCGACAACTACCTGGGCCGCGCCTACCAGAAGCTCGGGGTGACCAGTCGCCGCGATCTGGGCCCACTGGTCGTCGGCGACCGCACCCCACCGCACATCCACGCCGAAGGGAAACTGCGATGACCTCCATGAGCGACCTCGAGAAGATATCGGCCAACCGGGACGGCTTCAATCTGCGCGCCCGGGCGCACATGCAGTCCTCCTACTACAACGTCGAGCAGTTCAAGCAGGGCCGCAACATGCTCCGCAAGCTGGAGCGGGAGGAGCTCGGCGACGTCAGCGGCAAGACCCTGCTCGAACTCCAGTGCCACATCGGCGTCAACGCGCTCTCGCTGGCCCGCATGGGCGCGAAGGTCACCGGCACCGACATCTCCGACGAGGCCATCGACATCGCCCGCGGCCTCGCCGCCGAGCTCGACCTCGACGCGCAGTTCGTCCAGGCCAACCTCTACGACCTGCCCAGCGTCCTCGACGGCCAGTTCGACATGGTCTTCACCGGCTACGGCACCCTGTCGTTCCTGCCCGACATCGACGCCTGGGCCAAGGTCGCCACGCAGTACGTCAAGCCGGGCGGCACCCTGACCGTGGTCGAGATCCACCCGATGCTCACCCTCATGGGCGACGTGGACGGCGAACTGCGGATCGCCCGCTCGCTGTTCCAGTCCCGGGACGTGCACCACGAGATGTCCGCCACCTACTCCGACCGGATCGACGACGAGGTGGAGGTGGAGACCCACAGCATCTACGGCTGGCGCTGGAGCATCGAGCAGGTCGTCAACGCCCTCATCAACGCGGGCATGACCATCGAGCGCATCCGCGAGGTCCCCTACGACGCCCGCCAGCGGCTCCCGCTGATGGTGCCGGACGGCGACCACAACTGGCGCATCCCGGGCGACCCGATCCCGCTGTCCTTCTCCTGCATCGCCCGGCGGGCGTGAGCCGCGCCATGGCAGAGCAGATCGTCGCCACCCCGGAAATCCGCGAGTACGTGCGCGCCGTCTCACTGCGCGAGGACCCCCTGCTGGCCGAACTGCGCGAGCAGACCGCCGGACTGCCCGGCGGCGCGGCCATGCAGGTGATGGCCGAGGAGGGCCAGCTGCTGGCGCTCCTGGTGAGCCTGACCGGCGCCCGGTCGGTCCTGGAGATCGGCACCTTCACCGGCTACAGCACCCTGTGCATGGCCCGTGCGCTGCCGTCCGAGGGCACCCTGGTCACCCTGGACCTCAACGGGCGGTGGCCGGCCATCGGCGCCGACTACTGGCAGCGCGCCGGCGTCGCCGACCGCATCGACGTCCGCCTCGGGGACGCCTCGCAGACCCTGGCCGCGCTCCTCGACGAACGGGGCAAGGAGAGCTTCGACCTCGTCTTCATCGACGCGGACAAGGCCAACTACGGCGCCTACTACGAGGCCGCGCTCGGCCTCACCCGCCCGCAGGGGCTGATCGTCATCGACAACACGCTGTTCTTCGGGCGGGTCGTCGATCCCGGCAGCCACGACCCGGACACCGTCGCGGTCCGGGAGCTCAACACCGCGCTGCACGAAGATCCCCGCGTGGACGTCTCCATGCTCACCATGGCCGACGGAATCACGCTGGCCCGCAAGCGTCCCGGATGGCTTCACCCCGCGCGCCCGCCAGGTCGTGATCACCTCCCACCAGGCCGCCAAGGACACCGGCAGCCCCGAGATCCGCCCCGAGCACCTGGTGCTC
>NZ_JBSGDD010000116.1:0-18903 GCF_053602195.1 Kitasatospora sp. NPDC004531
GAGGAACTGTGCCTCCGGGCCGGGGCGGGGCGGCGGGGAGGTCGATCTCGGCCAACCGGGGTGCGGCAGCCGCGACTTCGGCCGGTGTCGCGGCGCCGGGCGGCGGCGGGTTTCGGCTGTCCGGCGGGTCTCAGTCGAAGCGCAGATGCCGGATCTTGACGGCGGCGCGGCGCAGGCCGGCGCGCAGGGGTGTGTCGGTGTCGGGGGCGGGGCGCAGGCCGGTCAGGGCGGCGATGCGGTCGGCGACCTGGGTGACGGTGAGCCGGTCGGTGTGCAGGTGGGTGGCGAAGGCGGGTTCGGCAAGGCGGTGCAGGCAGTCGTCGAGGCGGCGGACGGCGAAGCTGTCGCCGCCGGCCGGCGCGGGCAGCCGGGCGAGGCGGCGCAGGTGGTGCACGGGTTCGCGTTCGGCGAGCCGGCGCAGCACCGTGGCGCGTTCGGCGAGCAGCGCGAAGTGCCGTACGTCGTGGCCGAGTTCGCGCAGGCGGCCGACGGTTTCAGTGAAGTGCCCGGGGTCGGTGACGGTCATCGGGACGAGCACCGGCCCGGGGTGCCGCCGGGCGGCGAGGTCGAGCATTTCGACGGTGCCGGTGCGCCACGCGGGCAGGTCCTGGAAGTCGCCGCGCAGGGCGGGCGGCAGCATCCGGTGCAGGCCGAAGCCGAGCAGTTCGGGGTCGCAGACGGCGGCGCCGGGCAGGCGGCGGGCGAGGTTGTGGACGGTCTGCGTCTTGCCGCCGCCGAACGGCCCGTTGATCCACACCAGCACGGCCGGCTCCTCCCGTTGGCGATGTCCGCAGTGACCCTGGCAGCCCAGAATAAATCGTTTGGCGGAGTGCCACGGCCGCTGCTACCTTGCCGGTGACCGTGTGACAGACCGAGGAGGTGGTACCCGTGGATGCGATATCGACGTGGGTGCTCCGCTGCGGGGTCACGGTCGGGCGATAGGTCGTCCGGGAGCGCCGTTCCAGCTGCTCTCCCGAAAGGCACGACCATGCAATTCCTCTCCGAACAGCGCCTCGACGACGGCGTTGTCGAGCGCGAGTTCTCCCTCGGCGGCATTCCCGGCCTGCTGTGGGCTCCCCCGTCCGCGTCCGCGTCGTCCCCGGCGCCGTTGATCCTGATCGGCCCTCCGCCGCTCGGGCTGCCGACGGTGCGGCCCCGGCTGGCGGCGCGGGCCCGGTACTACGCGGCGGAGTTCGGCTTCGCTTCGGCCACCGTGGAGCTTCCCGGCAGCGGTGGGCGGCCTCCGCTGGCGGGTGTCGAGCAGGCCCGGGCCGAGCTGCGGCGGGTGCTGGCGGCGGGCGGGCCGGTCGGCGGCGGGCTCGTCGACGCCCTGGTGCTCCCGCTCGTCGAGGCGGCCGTCCCGGAGTGGCGGGCCGCGCTCGACGCGCTGCTCGCGCTGCCCGAACTCGGCGGGCCCGTCGGGTTCGAGGGCGGCGTGATCTCCATCGGCGTCCGGCTGGCGGCGGTGGAGCCGCGCATCGCCGCCCTCGGCCTGTTCGCGGGGAGCTTCGTGCCCGCCGCGATCTTCGAGGAGGCCCGCCGGGTCACCGCTCCGGCGCTGTTCCTGCTCCAGTGGGACGACGAGAACAACGACCGGCGGGCCGCGCTGGAGCTGTTCGACGCCCTCGGTTCGAAGGAGAAGACCCTGCACGCCAATACGGGCGGCCACACCGGCGTCCCGCAGTTCGAGATCGACGCCGGGGCCCGGTTCTTCGCCCGCCACCTGAGGTAACGCCCGGCGGGCCGTCCCCTACCGCCCGGCGGGCCGTCGCCTACCGCCCGGCGGGCCGTCGCCTACCGCCCGGGGGCGGCCCGGGGCACGGCCTGCGGGAAGTCGAAGAACCCGTCCGGGTCGTAGGCCGCTCTGGCGGCGACCAGCCGGGGCAGGTTGGCGCCGTAGTAGGCGTGGGCGAAGTCGTCCAGGCCGGGGTCCGCGTAGTTGACGTACGCGCGGTCCCCGGCCCACGGCCGCATGGCGCGCCGCAGTCGGCGCAGCCACCGGTCGGCGTCGTCCAGCACGGCGGCCGGGGTGCCGGGGTCGTACGAGCAGTGGTACTGCGCCGAGAACAGCGCGTCGCGGTGGACGAACGCGGTGTCGGCGGGGGCGACGCGTCCGACGGCTCCGCGCAGGCTGTCCAGCAGCACGTAGCCGGTGCCGCCGCCCGCCGCCCTCGCGGTGACTTCCGCCACCAGGGCGTGGACGCCGGCGGGCGGCAGCCGGACGGGGAAGAAGTTGGACGTCGCGACGTACGGCGGGCGCTCCAGCAGGGCTTGCGGGCTCCGGCCGGCCAGCCGGAGTCGGGGCACGTCGCCCTCGCTCGCCGTCATCGACATGATCATCTCCCGGTAGGAGATGACCTCGTTGCCCAGCTCGACCGGTGCGACACCGACGGCGGCGACCAACTGCCCGGCGACGTCGAGCGCTTCGCCGAGGACGTACACCTCCACCCGCAGCGAGCACCCTGCGTCGCCCTCGGCCGTCAGCCGCAGGCACGACCACTCCCGGTCCGGCCGGGCCGGCGCCCAGTGCTGCCAGGCGTCCAGCACCCGGGCCGCGTCGTCCCAGCTCCACCGCAGGGCGGCCCTGGTGATCTCGGTCGTGGGGTGGGTGCGGAAGGTGAACTCGGTGACCACCCCGAAGTTCCCTCCGCCGCCGCCGCGCAGCGCCCAGAACAGTTCCGGCTCCTGCTGCGCCGAGCACTCCCGGACCCGGCCGTCGGCGGTCACCACCACCGCCGAGAGCAGCCGGTCGCAGGTCAACCCGTAGGCGCGGCAGACGGATCCGATGCCGCCGCCGAGGGTCAGCCCGGCGATGCCGACGCTCGGGCAGCTGCCCGCCGGGATGCTCCGGCCCTCGGCGAGCAGCGTGTCGTAGACGTCGATGAGCAGCGCGCCCGCCCCGATCGTGGCGCTCTCGCCGTCGGTGGTGACGGTGATCATCCGGCTCAGGTCGAGCGTGATCCCCGGGCTGGTCGACCACCCGCCGTAGCAGTGCGTCCCGCCGCGCGCCGCCAGCGGCAGCCGGTGGCGCCGGGCGAAGGCGAGCGTCCGCCGCACGTCCTCGACGCCCTGCGCGAGCACCACCGCCTGCGGCCGCACCTCGAACCGCGAGTTGTACGGCAGCCTGGCCACCTCGTACCCGCCATCGCCCGGCCCCACCACCTCACCCTCGATCTCGCGGGCCAACGCGGCCCGGTCGGACGGAGAGATCGTGCGCGGCGTCGGCGTCATCTGCCGATTGTGCGGCCGGGTGTCCGCTGTGACCAGAGGGCCCTGTGGTGCGGGCCGGGTGACGGGGCGACAGCAACTGGACGTCCCCGGGGGTGGTGCGCTGGACTGGTGGGACACCTGAGCTGAGGAGATACCCGTGAGTGACGACGGCTCGTCCGTGGCCGACCTGTGCCGGTGCCTGCCTGTGGGCGGGAGAGCGCGGCGGGTGCGGTTCCACCGGGAGCGGCAGGACACCTCCGCGCCGGGGTGGTTGCGCCTGCTGGAGCTGGTCGGGGAGGCGGCGGCGGACGGGCGGGAGGAGTTCGCGCCGCTGCAGGAGATGACCCCGCAGCAGCGGCGGCAGGTGGTGACGCTGCCGGCGGGCATCGGGGCGTTGACGCGGGTGCGGAAGCTGGTGCTGTACCGGTCGAACCTGGTGCGGCTGCCGGCCGAGATCGGGCGGATGCGCGCCCTGGAGGAGTTCGATCCGTACACCTCGTACCGGCTGCACTGGTTCCCGTACGAGCTGGCGCGGCTGCCCGCGCTGCGCGGCAGCCGCGTCAGCACCCGGGCGCTGTACGGGAATCCGAAGTACCGGCCCGGCTTCCCGGCGCTGGCCGAGCCGGCGGACGGGCCGGATCTCGCGGCGTTGGACCCCGGCACGTGGGGGGCGACGGAGGTGCGGGCGTGCAGTGTGTGCGACGGCCCGGTGACGGAGCTCAGGCAGGCGTGGATATCGCTGCACACCTCGGGCCACGACGTGCTGCCGCTGCTGGTCAACGCCTGCTCGGCGGCCTGCCTGGCGAGCCTGCCGTCTCCGGCGGCGGACCACGTCCCGACCTGGCACCGGGGCGGCCCCGGCCTGGTCCAGCCGCCCGCGTGGTGACAGCCGGGTGACGCAGGCTCCGGTCAGCCCCGGCGCCACCATGTCCTGACGGTCCGCCACCGGCCGCGGGCGGGGCGGGCGGGGTGTTCGGGGCGGGCGGTGAGCAGGGAGCGCCCGTCGAAGCGGCCGCCGGGGGTTTCGACGGGGGCCGTGCGGTCGGCTTCGGCGCGCAGTGCGACGTGCGACGCGTGCGAGGTGCCCCGCACCGCCTCCTCGTAGGCGGCGAGCATGCCGCCCATCGCGGCGGCGGTGCCCGCGCCGCGCCGCCGGACGGCGTGTCCGGCGAGGGCGATCAGGGTCGCCACGGCGGCGGTCGCCGCGAGGGTGATCAGGTAGGGCAGCATCAGCGCTCCGTCGTCCGGTCCGGCAGGTCTCCTTCCAACGTCCGTGCGGGCAGCGGCGGTTCCGCGTCCTGGTCGCCGACGGGGAGTCCGAGGAGCTCGGCGCAGCGGGCGACGCCGGTGAGGTGGATGTCGGTGCGGCGGGTGGGGTGCCAGTCGGCGCGGTCGAGGCGGAAGCGCCGGGTGAGGGCGAGTTCGCCGTGGCGGTTCTCGCGGTCGACGCCGTCGGGGCGGTAGCCGAGGCGGCGGGAGATGGCGAGGGAGGCGGCGTTGTCGGCGAACGCGTGGGAGATCGCCGATTCGGCGGCCAGGCCGTCGAAGGCGAGGTGCAGCATCGCGGCGCGGGCTTCGGTGCCCAGGCCCCGGCCGTGGTGGTCGAGGCCCAGCCAGGAGCCGGAGAGGATCTCGCGGCGGATCGCGTACCCGTGGGTGCGCAGCGACTGGACGCCGACGGGGCGGCCGTCGTCGAAGACCGCCAGTGGCAGCGTCCACTCCTCGGGGGTCCAGTCGGCCTGGGCGCGCCAGTGGGCCTTGAGGACGGCGCGGGCCCGTTCGGCGGGTGGGGCGTAGGACCAGGCGGAGCGGAACGGGCGGGTGCCGGGCCGGACGACGCCGCGGGCGGCGACGTCGGCGAGCTCGGCGAGTTCGGGTTCGGTGGGCAGCCGCAGTTCCAGGCGCGGGGTGCGCACCCGGATGCCGGCGGGCGGCCAGTGGTCGGTCAGCATCGGCTCAGTGTGCCCCGTTCGGGGCGGGTGGTGGTTCGATTTCTGGCATCGCACTCCGCTGGCCTGGTCGGTTCCGGTGGACGGCCGGTCCGCCGCTTCCCTGACGGCGGATAGGCTGGCGCGGCGGCGTGCTGCGGGGCCGGGCACCGCCTCCCATCCTTCGGGTCCGTGCGGGCACCGGCAAGGTGTTGCCTGTTGACAGGGCGGAAGTGTCAACACCCGGGCAACGACGGGGGGAACGCGCCGCCGGGCAGTGACAGCACATCAGGAAGTGGGGGCCGGGCCGGTGATGTTCGGCGAGCGGCTGCGGCGGCTGCGGGAGGAGCGCGGGGTTTCGCTGGCGGAGCTCGCCCGTGCCACCAACTACAGCAAGAGCTACTTGAGTCGGGTGGAGACCGGCCGGCGGCACGGCACGGAGGTGCTGGCGGCGGCCTGCGCCCGGGCGCTGGGGGTGGATGCGGCGCTGCTCGGGCCGCCGGGCGGCCGGCCGGAGCCGGCGGGCGACCCGGTGGCGACCCCGGTGCCGGTGCCGGTGCAGCTGCCGCCCGCGCCGGGCGTGTTCGCAGGCCGCGGGGCGGCGCTGGCGGAGCTGGACTCGGCGCTGTCGGCGGCCCGGGCCCGGTGGGGCGAGGGCGGGCCCCGGGTGTGGGTGATCGACGGGATGGGCGGGGTCGGGAAGACGGCGCTGGCGGTGCGCTGGGCGCACCGGGTGCGGGACCGGTTCCCGGACGGGGTGCTGTTCAGCGATCTGGCGGGGCACGGG
Source organism: Kitasatospora sp. NPDC004531 (assembly GCF_053602195.1). Classification (NCBI taxonomy): domain Bacteria; kingdom Bacillati; phylum Actinomycetota; class Actinomycetes; order Kitasatosporales; family Streptomycetaceae; genus Kitasatospora; species Kitasatospora sp. NPDC004531. The sequence goes on from NZ_JBSGDD010000116.1 coordinate 5,926, forward strand.
AGTTCGGGCTCGCCGCGGGAGCCGGGCGAGGTGCTGGACAGTTTCCTGCGGGCGTTGGGCACCGACCCGGGGACGATTCCGCCGGGGGTGGCGGATCGCAGCGCGCTGCTGCGGACGGTGCTGGCCGAGCGCCGGGTGCTGCTGGTGCTGGACAACGCGGCGGCGCCGGCCCAGGTGCGTCCGCTGCTGCCGGGCGCGCCGGGGTGTGTGGTGCTGGTGACCAGCCGGACCAGGATGGCGGGGCTGGTGGTGCGGGACGGGGCGCGCCGGGTGACGCTCGCTCCGCTGCCGCAGGACCGGGCGGTGGAGCTGCTGCGGCGCACGCTGGGTGCGCAGCGGGTGGCGGCGGAGCCGGCGGCGGCGGACGAACTGGTGCGGCTGTGCGGGCGGTTGCCGCTGGCGCTGCTGGTGGCGGCGGAGCGGGCGGCGGGCCGGCCGGGGCTGCCGTTGGCGCGGGTGAACGAGGAGTTGCGCTCCAGCGGCAACCGGCTGCGGGTGCTGGCGGCGGCGGACGACGGGGATTCGGCGCTGCGGGTGGTGTTCTCCTGGTCGTACCGGGCGCTCGCGCCGGAGCCGGCCCGGGCGTTCCGGCTGCTGTCGCTGCACCCGGGGGCGGCGTTGACGGGGGACACGGCGGCGGCGCTGCTGGGCACCACGGCGGGCAACGCGCGGGAGCTGCTGGACCTGCTGGCGGACGTCCATCTGCTGGAGCCGGACACGCCGGAACGTTTCCGCTTCCACTCCTTGCTCCAGGTGTACGCGCAGGAGTTGGCGCAGACCCAGGATTCGCCGCGGGACCGGGCGGCGGCGCTGGACCGGCTGTTCGACTGGTACCGGCAGGGCGCGGACGCGGCGGGCCGGCTGCTGGAGCCGGGCGGCCGTCCGGTGGCGGGGGCGTCGCTGCCGGGGGTGCGGCCGCCGGTGTTCGACTCGGTGGCGCAGGCGGTGGCGTGGTGCGAGGCGCATCTGGCGGACCTGCTGTCGGTGATCCGGTACGCGGCGCGGGCGGGGCGTCCGCCGGCGGCCTGGCAGTTGCCGTTCGCGCTGTGGTCGTTCTTCCATCTGCGGCACTACCGGGCGCAGTGGCTGAACGCGGCGCGGATCGCGGTCGCGGCGGCGGCGGACAGTGCGCAGCCGCGGGCGCTGACGGTGTCGCTGGTGCTGCTGGGGACGGCGCAGTTGCACGCGGGGCGGCCGGTGGAGGCGGAGATCCATCTGCGCCGGGCGCTGGAGCGGTGCGCGGCCGGGGAGGCCGATCCGGAGAGCGAGTGCGCGGCGCGCAACAACCTGGCGGAGCTGCTGCTGCGTCAGGACCGGGCGGTGGAGGCCCTGGAGCTGCTGGAGCCGGCCTTGGCGCTGGGCCGGGCGATCGGTTACCGGTGGGTGGAGCGGGTGACGCTGACCAACCTGGGCGAGGCGTCGCTGCGGGTGGGGCGGACGGCGGAGGCGGAGCAGCTGCTGCTGGAGGCCCTGTCGCTGCGCGCGGGCAGCGCGGACGGCCGCACCGAGGGCCTGGCGCTGCTGCACCTGGGGACGGTGCACCGGGTGCTGGGCCGGCTGCCGCAGGCGGTGGGCTGTCTGCGGCGGTCGCTGGAGCTGCATCTGGCGGCGGGCAACCGCTGGGCGCAGGGCCGCACCCTGGAGCAGTTGGGGCACGCGTTCGCGGAGCTGGAGCGGCCCGGGGACGCGGCGGTGCTGTGGCAGCAGGCGCGGGAGGTGATGGCGGAGACGGGCGATCCGCGCCGGGCGGGTCTGGAGGAGCTGCTGCGCCCGGCCGGGGGTGGTGACGGCCGGGCGCCGGGCCGGGGTGTCAGCCGACGGGGCTGAGGAAGCGCTCGTTGACGCGGTTGAGGGTGCGGAAGTCGTCGATGGTGACGTCCTGCAGGTCGATGTTGTCGCCGGTGAGGTCCTCCAGGAGGTCGATGAACTCCAGGAAGTCCATCGAGTCGATCAGCCGGGCCTCGATGAGGTCCTCGTCGGGGCCGATGGGGCCGTCCAGGTCGGGGTTCTTCTCGTGCAGCCAGGCGGTGATGCGGTCCATGGGTTCTCCTTCGTGGGGCGTCGGGTCAGGCGCGGACGGCGTCGAGGTGGTCGAGGGCGGCTTCGGCGGTGCCGTGGGCGAGGATCATGGCGTGCACCCAGCGCTCCAGGCCGAAGGCGACGCAGGCGCTGTGGGCGGCGCCCGCGTCGCCGGCCCGGATGTCGAGGCGTTCGCCGAAGAAGTTGCGGTGCCGGTTGACGGAGGCGATGGCGGTGCCGTCGGGGGCGCTGAACTCGTGCTTGACGGGGTCGAGCTTCATCAGCTTCGCGCGGGAGCCGCCCTTGTCGTAGAACGGGTCGTCGGCGGCGGCGCGGGTGAGGTCGAGGCCGAGGCGCTCGGCGGTGGCGGTGATGAACGCGGCGCCGTGCTCCAGGTGGGCGGTGGCGCCCCGGTGGGTGCCCAGGTAGAGCACTTCGCGCATGTGGAAGCCCCACAGGCGGCGCAGCCCGTCGTAGTGGGTCTCGTTGCGGAAGCAGCGGCCGGCGGCGGACAGCCGGACGCCTTCGCCGACGTCCTGGCCCTCGAGTGAGAGCAGCAGGCCGTAGCAGGTGGCGGAGGGCAGCAGGTGGCCGGTGGGCTCGACGGGGCGGCCTGCGGGGTCCTCGCCGGCGGCCAGGCCGTCGTGCGCGTCGGGGGTGAACCGGGCGGCGCTGACGCCGAGGTGCGGGAAGTTGCGGAAGTAGTCGAGCTTGGCGAGTCCGTCGACGGCGAGCAGGGGCGGCCCGAGGACTTCGGGGGCGGCGAGTTCGGCGGCGAGGCCGGTGAGCAGCTCGTCGAGGCCGCGCAGCAGGGCGGTGCGGACGGGGTCGAGGGTGACCAGTCCGGGTCCGGGGTTGGCGAGTCGGACGCCGGGCACGGTGATGGTGCCGGTGGTGCGCATGGCGGGGTTCCCTCTCGGCGGGAGCGGGCGGTCGGGGGACGGCGGCGGTGCACGGACGCGACGGTGTCGGTGTCGGTCGGTGTGCGGTGGACCGTTCACCGGTCTGTCGGTGTGCGGTGGGCCGCTCGGGGCGGGACGGCGCGGATGCGGGCCGTCGTCGGCGGGCGTGCCGGGGTGAGTCCACCGGCGGCGTGGGCCGACGCTCCGTCAGGGACCGGAGCCGAGGGGGACATTAGGACAGATCCCTGCCAATTGTCTAGACCAACTCGCAACCGCACGGAGCTTGACCCGTTGCCGACTCCGGTTACCGGTCAGGAACTTGACAAGGTTTGTGGTCTGGACCAATGTGGCGATCGAAAGCGGCCGCGGCGCCTTCCCGGCGCCGCCCTTCCCCGCCGCCCGTTTCCCCTTGCCCGGCCCCGCTGCGGGGGCCGCCGCGCCCCGCTGCGCCGTCCGTCGGCCCCGGGCGCACCGTCCGACCCGCCGTCCGGGTGGGGTCTCCTCTTCTCACCGGCTCCCTGGAGGGGCTCTTCCATGTCCGCACCGTCCCGCCGCGCCCATCTGTTCCGGGCCGCGAGCGACCGCCCGTACTTCAGCAACGACGGCGAGTCCTACCTCGCCCAGCACACCCTGCGCGAGCTCACCAAGTCCCGGCCGCTGCGGGTGCTCTCCGAGGAGGACTTCGCGCACTGGCAGACCTACGGCTACGTGATCGTCCGCGAGGCGGTGCCGGCCGAGCACGCCCGCCGGATGCTCGACTTCGCCTGGGACTTCCAGGGCCTGGACCCCGAGGACCCGGACAGCTGGTTCGCGGACCGGCCGTTCCGCTCCGCGCTCGACCAGCAGCTGCACATCTACGGCTTCGTCGAGGCGTACCACCACCAGCTGCTGTGGGACAGCCGGCAGAACCGGCGGGTCTACGACGCCTTCGTGGACGTCTGGGACTGCGAGGAGCTGTGGGTCACCCTGGACCGGCTCAACCTGAACCCGCCCAACCGGGGCAACCGCGACCGGGCGCTGATCGACCCCACCGACCGGGGCTTCGACATCGAGCTGCACTGGGACATCGACACCACCCTCGGCGTCCCCCCGCAGCGCGTGCAGGGCATCATCGCGCTGAACGACACCTCGCCGGAGACCGGCGGCTTCCAGTGCAACCCGGAGCTGTTCCGGCGCTTCGAGTCGTGGAAGCTCGACCAGCCCGTCGACCGCGACCCGGTCCGCCCCGAGATCGACCGCGCCGAACTGCCGGTCGTCCGGCCGGACCTGCACCCCGGCGACCTGCTGATCTGGAACGGCCTGCTGGCGCACGGCGTCGCCCGCAACCTGTCCGAGCAGGGCGTGCGCGCCGTCCAGTACCTGTCGATGATGCCCGCGCTGGAGGAGCACGAGCGGCTGCGCAAGTCCCGCGTCGACTCCTGGCGGCACCTGCGCACGCCGCGCTGGAACCGCACCCTGGTGGGCGACCCGGTGCTGCACGAGTCCAAGCGCTACCCGACCGCCGAACTCACCGACCTGGGAAGCAAGTTGCTGGGCCTGAGCTCCTGGCACGAGCCGGCCGTCGCCGAACGGGTGGACCAGTGCGCCGCGTCTGCCTGACCCTGCCCACCAACCGGGCCTGCTCCCCCGCGCTGCGCGCGCTGGCCGACGAAGCGGCGTACGGGGCGCGGGAGTTCGACGTCCGGGTGGAGCTGCTGGTGCTGGACTCCTCCCCCGCCCCGGTGCGCGTGGAGCACGCCGCGGTGCTGGCGGCGCTGCCGCCGGCGCCCGGCGTGCGCGTCCACCACTTCGACGAGGACGCCCAACGCGCCTTCCTCGCCGACCTGGCGGCCCGGGCGGGGCTGCCCGAGGCCCGGCTGCTGGACCTGCTGCTGCCGGACGCCGTCTCCTACGGGGCGTGCACCGACCGGGCGTTCCTGTTCGCCGAGGCGCTCGGCTGCGACTCGGTGCACCGCCGGGACTCCGACAGCCGCTACCAACTCCTCGACGGCGCACCGGTGTTCCCGATCCACCAGGAGCTGGCCGCGCTCGGCCTCCCGGCCGCCGAGGTCGCCGAACGCCTCGGCGGCGGCCGCCTGGGCCGGCTCGGCCCGCGCGCCGCGACGCTGCCGGTGGCGCTGGTCGGCGCCTCGTTCATCGGCGAGCTGTCGGTGGACGTGGCGGAGATCCTGGCCCGCGACCCGCAGGTGCACGCCGAGCTGGTCGGCCTGTCGCTCCCGCCCACCACCCCGCCGCTGTGGCGCCCGCAGGCCGTCCGGGACGCGTTCCGCGGCGCGGGCGCCGAGGCGTTCACCGCCGACCGGGCCGCGCTCGGGCCGGTCGCCCCGAACCGCATCGACATGTGCAACGTGGCGCTGGGCCGCGAGCTGTACGGCCGGGTTCCGCTGCCGCCCGCGGTGGAGACCATCGGCAGCGACTACTTCCTGCTGCACCTCGCCCAGCAGGCGGCCCTGCCGGGCGTGCTGCACAACCGGCACATCGTCAACTTCCACACCGGCGAGCGCCGTTCTGGCCCCGGCAAGGTCGCCTACCACCTGCGACTGGCCCGCTTCCTGCTGCTCTCCCGCCGCCTGGGCGAGCTCTACCCGCGCCTGGCCGGGGCCGAACTGCTGGACGGCGAGGGCCGGTTGGACGCCGCGGCGGTCGCGGCGGCGGTGCGCGACGTCGCGGGCCCGGCGGGCGACGGGCCGGACGCCGAACGGCTGGACACCGTCGAGGACTGCTACCGGCGGCTCGGCGGCGACTGGACGGCCGTCGCCGACGCGATCGCCGCCCGGCGCGCGGAACTGCCGGCCCGGGCCCGCGCCGACCTGCACGACTTCGCCGAACTGATCGACGCCTGGGGGCCGTTGACGGCCGCCGCGCGCGCCGGCACGACCGTTCCGGCCGGGGGGTGACGGACTCCCCCGCCCCTGTCGATCAGCGACCGATCCGCGACCGATCCGCGACCGATCCGCGACCGATCCGCTTCCGAGAAGGACTGCGAGCGACCCCTTGTCTCCCTCCACCTCCCGTACCGTCACCGTCCGCTGGGCCGGCGGCGAGCCGCGCCGCGGCCCGTTGACGCTCGGCCAGACCAACATGATCCGCTGCATCCTGCGCGACGGCGCGGCCGACGTCGACATCCACGACGTGTGGCCCGTCCCGCCGGGTGCGGGCCTTGCGGCGGTGATCGACGCGCTGCGGGCGCTCACCGTCCGGCACGAGGCGCTGCGGACCGTCTTCCCGCACCCGCCCGGCAAGCTGCCCACCGAGCAACTCGTCGCAGCGGAGGGCGAGTTCACCGTCGCCGTGCACGAGGTGCGGCCGCTGCCGGCCGACCCGGCGGGGTACGCCGACGCGCTGGCCCGCCAGGCCCGGCTCGCCCCGTTCGACCTCGGCCGGGACCATCCGCTGCGGGCCACCGTGCTCACCTCGGACGGCGTGCCCGTCCGCCTGGCCCTGGTCGCCGGGCACGCGGCCGCCGACGGCAGCGCGCTGGCCGTGCTGCGCGAGGAGTGGACGGCGCTGCTGAACGGCGAGCCGCTGCCGCCGGCGGACGCCGCGCTGACGCCGCTCCAGCTGGCCGAGGAGGAGGCCGCCCCGGCCGGGCAGCGCAAGGCCGCGGCCTCGCTGCGCTACTGGGAGCGGGTGCTCGCCACCGGCCCGCAGGCGATGTTCGCCGAGCCGCGCGCCCGCCGCGCCGGCGGCCCCGCCCCGCAGCTCACCCTGCGCTCGGCGCGCGGCGGCAAGGCGCTCGACCGGGCGGCGAGCCGACTCGGCGTGCCCGCCTCGACGGTGCTGCTGACCGCCTGGTGCGCGCTGGTCGCGCACCGCGCCGGCCAGTCGGCGTACGTCGGCGCGGTGCCCACCGCCAACCGCTACAAGTCCCAACTGGCCCGTACCGTCACCCCGTTGTCGCAGGACGCGCTGCTCCTGCTGGACGTCTCCGTGCCCGGCTTCGACGCGCTGCTCGGCACGGCCTGGGCGGCGGCGCTCAACGCCTACCGGCACAGCCGCTTCGACGCGCTGCGGCTGTGGCGGATGATCGACCGGACCACGACCGGGCGGGGCAGCCGCTTCGGCCGGGACGTGGTCTACAACGACGTCTCCGGCCTGCCCGGCGCGCTGCGCCCGGCGGCCGCGACGGCCGACGCCGACCCCGAGCTGGAACTCGTCTGGGGCCCCGAACAGGCCCTCCCCACCGGCCTGTTGACCTTCGTCTACCGCACCGACCCGGTGCTGCACCTGGCGCTGTGGCCCGACCCGCAGCTGTTCGACCGGGCGGAGGCGGCCGGGTTCCTGGCCGGCCTGGTGCGGCTGCTGGAGGCGGTCGCCGACGGCGACGTGCCGCTCGCCGACCTGACCGCGCTGACCGGCGTCCACCCGGCCGAGCGCGGCGGCGACTGGCAGCTGACGGACGGCTGCTGGGTCTCCCCCGCCGCCGTCGCGGACGCCCTGTCCGACGCGCTGGACGGCCGTCCCGTCCACGTCACCGCCGACCTCACCGCGCACCTGGCCGGCGCCACCCCCGAGCAGGCCCACGCCGCGCTGATGCGCCTGCTCCCCGACCGGCCGGGCGTGCTCGCCCCGCGCCGCTACCGGATCGTGCCGCACGCCCCGGCCGAACCCGGCCGCACCGATGCCTGGCTGTCGCAGCCGGCCCTCCTGGAAGGAAGCGGCCGCCCGGCGGCCGACCCCACATGACCATTGACGACCTGACCGATTCCGCCGCTCCCGCCGCTCCCCCGGCGAGCCCGTGGCGCTCGCACCGCTTCCGGCTGCTGTTCCTGGCCCGCAGCTCCTCGCTGTTCGCTGACGGCATGCTGATGGTGTCGCTGACCGCCGCCGTGCTGCGCTCGGGCCACGGCGAGAGCGGCGTCGGCTACGCGCTGGCCGCCTGGATGGCCCCGATCGTGCTGCTGGTGCTGTTCGGCGGCGTGCTCGCCGACCGGGTCGGCCCGCGGCTGATGATGGTCGGCGCGGACGCCGTCCGGATGCTCGCCATGCTGCTGCTGGCCCTGCTGCTCGCCACCACCGACGTGACGCTGTGGCAGATCATGGCGCTGATGGCGCTGTCCGGCGCGGCCACGGCGATGTTCCAGCCCGGGCTGGCGGGCATCGTCCCGCAGGTCGCCGAGGACATCCAGCGGGCCAACGCGCTGCTGCGCGTCTCCGAGGCGGTGTGCACCCTGCTCGGGCCGGGCGCGGCGGGCCTGGTGGTGGGCTACTGGAGCGTGTCCGGTTCGTTCGCCGTCATCGCGGCGGCGTTCGCGCTCAGCGCGCTGGGCCTGCTCCCGTTGCGCGGCCTGCGCGCGCCGGGGGCCGAGGCCGACGACCCCGAGGCCCCGATCTGGCGCCGACTGGCCGTCGGCTGGCGGGAGTTCAGCTCCCGGCCGTGGCTGTGGGGCGTGATCGCGGTCTGGTCGGTGTACGGGCTGCTGGTGTTCGGCCCGGCGCTGCCGCTGGGCGCGGTCGCCCTGACCGACCAGCACGGCAGCGCCGGCTACGGCTGGATCGCCTCCGCCGACGGCGCGGGCACCATCGTCGGCGGTCTGCTCGGCATGCGGGTGCGCCCGGCCCGCCCGCTGGTCGCCGGGGCCTGCGCGATGCTGTTCTTCTCGCTCAACCCCCTTGCCCCGGCGCTGCATTGGCCGTTCCTGCTGACGGCCGCCACCGGCCTGGTCGCGGGCTGCGGCTTCGCCTTCTGGGGCGTCATGTGGTCGACCAGCGTGCAGACCCACATCCCGCTGGGCGTCCTCAGCCGGGTCTCCGCGTACGACGTGGCGGGCTCCATCATGGTGATCCCGGTCGGCCGCGCGCTGTCCGGTCCGGTCGCCGCCGCCTTCGGCACCGACGACGTGCTGCTGTTCTCCGCCCTGGCGGGCCTGTTCCTGCTGGGCCTGATGCTGGCGCTGCCCGCCGTCCGCTCGCTGCCGCGCACCCGGGCCTGATCCCCCGGCCTACTGCTCGCCGGTCCGGGCCAGCAGGCCGCCGAGGGCGGTCCGGCGGTGCAGCACGGCCTTTCCGGCGCGGGTGGTGGAGATCAGTCCGGCCCCGCGCAGGGCGGCCGTGTGGGCGGAGACCGTCGCGGCGCTCACCCGCAGGCGCCGGGCGAGCTCGGACGTGCTGTGGTCCTCCGCCAGCAGGTGGAGCAGCTCCGTCCGGGTCGCGCCGAGCACCTTGGCGAGCGCCTTGGGCCCGGCGGGGCCGCCGGGCTGCGGGGGCAGGCCGGGACCGGCCGGGTAGGTCAGCACCACCGGCCGGTGCGGGAGGTCCGACAGCAGCGGGCCGCCCGTCCAGTGGAAGGTCGGCAGCAGGAGCAGGCCGCGCCCGCCGAGGCGGATCTCGCGCGGCGGGCCCGGCGCCTCCCAGGAGCCGCCGTCCAGCCGGGCGCCCGGGAGCAGCCCGGTCAGCAGCGGGCCGGCTCCGGTCTCGGCGAGCTGCACGGCGCGGTGCACGAACTCGGCGCGGTGCAGGTCCTGCACCTGCCCCCACACCGGTGCGAGCAGTGTCTCGAACGCCGCGCGGTGCGCCCTGCCGAGCACCCGCCGCGCGCCCGCGTCGCCCCGGGCCAGGTCGCGGATCCACCCCGGCGGGGGCGTGCCCGCGTGGACGCGTTCCAGTTCGGCGGCGAGCTGGGCCGCCGGGGTCGAGCGGACCTGCTCCAGCGCGCCCGCGAGGTCGTCCGCGACCACGTCCAGGAAGCTCGGCGCCCGCCCGGCCGGGACGAGGTCCGCGAGCGGCGCGGCCGCGTTCGGCAGGGTGCGCAGCATCTTCCGCCGCCAGGCGCCGTGCAGCAGTTCGCCGTCCTGGCGGCACATCGTCGCCAGCGCCGCGTGCAGTTCCTGGAGCGGCGCCGGCCGGGGCATCAGCCGGACCCGGGCGAAGTCGTCCGGTGTGAAGTGGATCCGCAGCACAGCGCCCCCGCGTGTCGAACCGGCAGTGTCCGGGGCCGCCATCCTTGAGCCCGTGGCCTCAAGGATCGCTCCCGTACCGCCCGGGGCGGCAGCATCCCCCTCATGATCCATGACTTCCCGCTCGGCCGGCGCACCGTCGCCAGGTCGCTCCTGCTGGGCCCGGCCGCCCTGCTGCTGGGGCTCGGCGACCGGCCCGCCCGCGCCGCCGGCCCCGCCCCGCTCGTCCTGCCCGCGCCCACCGGCCGCCACCCGGTGGGGTGCCGGTCGGTGTACCTGGTCGACGCCGCCCGGCGCGATCCGTGGGACGCCTCGATCCCGGTGCGGGAGTTGATGCTGACGTTCTTCTACCCGGCGCGCGCGGTGGCGGGCCTGCCGCCGGCCGCGCAGCTGCCTCCGCTGGCGGCGGCCGTGTTCGGGCAGGTCGCCCCGCACGGGCCGCTGCGGCTGCCGGCCGCCGGGGTGGACTGGGCGGCCACCCGCTGCCACGCGTTCGCGGACGCCGAGGCGCTGCCGGGCCGGCGTCCGGTGCTGGTGTTCAGCCCGGGCGGCGGCGACCCGCGCGGCCTGGGGACGTCCCTGGCGGAGGACCTGGCCAGCCACGGGGCGGTGGTCGTCGCGGTCGACCATCCCGGCGACGCGGCCGCCGTCGAGTTCCCCGGAACCACGGCCTTCCGGGACGACCCGGTGCGGGCGACGGTGTTCCGCGACGACCCTCGGCAGCGTCCCGACCTCGCCCGCACGATGATCGCCGCCCGCGTCGCCGACCTGCGCTTCGTCCTGGACCGGCTCGGGCGGCCCGCCGAACTGCCGCTGCCGCGCGGGCTCGCCACCGCGATCGACCCGCGCCGGGTCGGCCTCCTGGGGCACTCGGCGGGCGGCAGCGCCGTCTCCGAGACGCTGTTCGAGGACCGCCGGGTGCGCGCCGCGGTCAACCTGGAGGGCTTCCTCGACCATCCGCCGCTCGGCCCCGGCGCCGACCCCGAACCGTTCCCCGTCACCGTCGGCGGGATCGACCGGCCGCTGCTCCTGTTCGGCACCGAACTCTTCGACCGCCGGGCGGAGTTGGACCGATCGTGGTCCGCCCTGGCCGCCCGCTCGCCCCACCGGGTCCGCACCGCCCGCCTGCCCGACGCGGCCCACTGGGCGTTCACTGACCTCGCCGCGATGGTCCCGCAGCTCCAGGCCGCGGGCCTGACCACCGCGGCGGACCGGGTGGCGACGGTCGGCCCCGCCGCCCCGCCCGCCACGATCCCGGCCGTCCGCCGCACGGTCCGGGCCTTCTTCGCCCGGCACCTGGCCGCCCGACCGTCCGCGCCTTCCGGAGCGGCGCCCGCGGGAGAAGTATTTTACGGGTAAAGCATCTGTTAATCTCTTTGTATGCTCGAACGGTCCCGGCCCACTCCCCGCATCCCCGTGCCTCCTCTGCGCCAGGTGCTGAGACTGGGGAGCCCGGCGGACATCTGGCACAAGCCCGCGCTGAGCGCCGTCGTCGCCATCGGGACCGTGAACCTCACGCTGCTCGCCCTCGGGCGGCTCGACCTCGCGCTCTACACGACGGCGGGCTCCCTGTGCGCGCTCTACGGGCACGGGCTGCCGTACCCCGCGCGGGCGCGCACCGTCGCGGGGGTGGCGGCGGGTACCGTCCTCAGCACGGGCGTCGCGCTCGCCGCCGCCTCGCTCACCGGTTCCGTCGCCGTCCTGGTCGCGGTCTGCGCCGTCCTCGCCGCGCTCCACAAGCTCGCCTGCGAGGCGGGCCGGGTCGGGCCGCCCGGAGCCCTCATCGTGACGTTCACCAGCACCACCTGCGCCTTCGTGCCACAGCGTCTCGCCGAGCTGCCCGCGCACCTGGCGCTCACCGCGGGCGGCGCCGCCGTGGCCTGGCTGGTCTGCATGGCGCCGGCACTGGTGCGGCCGTTCGGGCCCGAGCGGATCCTGACGGCGCGCGCCCTCGAAGCCGCCGCCCGCCTCCTGTCGAGCGAGCCCGACCGCCGCCCCGCCGCGCGCACGGCGCTCGCCGCCGCCGTCAACGCCGCCCGCCATGCCCTCGCACCGCAGGCCCGGCCCGCCGTCGCCGAGCCGCGCCGCGAGACCGTGGCCGGGCTGGAGCGCCTGCTGGTGCGCAGCGAATCCGCCCTGGGCCCGGCGCGCCCCGACCCCGAGACCGCCGCCCGGTACCGCGCCTGGGCCCGCGACCTGCGGCGCAACCGGCCGCTGCCGGCCGTCGCACTCACCGCCGCCGAGGACGCCGAACTGCGCGGCGCCGACGAGGCGGCGGCCGTGCGCCCGCCCTCGCGGTGGCAGGCGCTGCGCCCCGGCTCGCCGCTGCTGCCGATCGCGCTGCGGGTCGCGCTCGGCTGCGCGGCCGCCGGCTGGGCGTCGATGGCGCTGGGGGTCGGCCGGCCCGGCTGGGCGGTGGTCACCGCCGCCTCGATCTACCAGGCGAGCGCGGGCCTGTCCTGGCAGCGCGCGCTCCAGCGGGTGCTCGGCAACCTGCTCGGGCTGCTGGTCTTCACCGCGCTGCTCCCGCTCTCCCGGACGGGACAGCTCGCGCTGGTGCTGATCGCGCTGGCCTGCAACTTCGCGACCGAGGCGACGATCGCCCGCAGCTACTGGGTGGCCAGCGCCTTCGTGACGCCGATGGCGCTGCTGATGACCGAGTTCGCCGGCTACCAGGACCCCCGGACCCTGGTCACCGACCGCTGGCTGGACACCTGCGTCGGCGCCCTGTTCGGCCTCGCCGCCTGCCTGGTGGTCACCAACCGCCGCACCAGCACCCGCCTCGACCGCGCCCTCGCCGCGCTGGTGGCCGCCACCGAGTCGGCCCGCACCGCCGTCTCCCACCCGCCGGCCGCCGCCGCGGCCCGCCGCCGCCTCTCCCACGCGCTGGTGGAGGTGCGCGAGGCCACCGACATCGCCTCCGGCGAGTGGTGGCAGCGCGCCCTGCCGCAGCTCCGGATCGCCCGGGCCGAGCAGGAGGGGCACGGGCAGCTGGCCGCCATGCTCGACGGGCGCGACCACGGGCGCGAGCCGTCGCCGGCCTGCCCCTAGGGCCTGTCCGGTCGGTCTTGTCGGATCAGCGCGCGGCGTCGGGCGCCCGGCTGGGAGTGCCGGCGAACCGTCCTCGTACTGGGTGTACTTGGATGGTTTGCCGGTGCTTC